>JAZOQQ010000064.1:0-9386 GCA_045656165.1 Acutalibacteraceae bacterium | reverse complement strand
GCTGTTATTATATTATTTTCATTTCGAGGACGGTGATTATATAAAAATCGCTTTCCAAGTCGGAGGCGCAAGCGCGCTTTGACGAATGGAAGGTGAATACAGTTAAATCGGAATGGACCAACTTGTCGTAACCTTTTTTCAAAATAGCTACGGCGGCGGTATAACCACCCGTAAATATGACATAACAAACCGCCCCGAATCGTTTGATTCGGGGCGGTTGATTTTTTAGCGGCAACGTTTGAGAATTTCTAAAACCAACTCATACGTGCGTTCCACCGACGCGATACTTAAGCGCTCGTTTACGGTGTGAATATCCTGCATATTCGGACCGAAGGAAATGCAGTCCAAATGCGGTATTTTATCGGAGAACAGGCCACATTCTAATCCGGCGTGTATAGCCACTACTTGCGGCTCTTGCCCAAACAAAGCGCGGTATGCTTCCAGCGCCGTTTCGCGTAGTGGCGATTCTTTGCGATACGCCCAACCGGGATAATCGGCGGAAAAGGCAATGGTACCGCCAAAGGCCTTTGTCAGCGCTGTTAACCGATCGCGCAACATCGCTTTTTGCGTTTCGAGTGAACTGCGCAGAGAGAATACGGCTGTTACGGTTGTGCCTTCGCACGACAACACACCGAGGTTCAAGGACGTTTGTACCAAATCCGGAATGTCGGGGCTCATCACTTGCACACCGGTGGGTGCACCGATCAAAAACGCAACAATGCGGTCGGCGCTGCTTTTATCAAGTGCATCTGCTTCTTGATCGTCAACAAACTGTGCCGTTACCGACACGCCGCTATCGGTGGTGGCGTACTCCAACTTGAAAACGTCTTCCACCTTGGTAACGATTTCGCGTGCGCGTGCTACGGCATCGCGCGGTACCAAAATGGATGCCGCGGCTGTCAAAGGAATGGCGTTATCCACCACACCACCGTTCAGCGATAGGAGTGAAAACTCGACTTCTTGCTGTAAAGTATACAGTACACGCCCCAACAACTGAATGGCATTGGCGCGGCCTTTGTGGATCTCCACGCCGGAATGCCCGCCTAATAAGCCGTCAATCGTGATGGTACAAGCAACGCCCTTACATGTGTGACGCGTAACATGAAAACACGATTCGGCGCGCACGCCGCCTGCACAACTCACCGTGAAAATGCCTTCTTCTTCTGAATCCAAGTTCAGCATGCGGCGACCTTTGAGAAGCGAAGCATCTAACGCAAACGCACCGTTTAAACCTGTTTCCTCGTCGGTCGTTAGGACGACTTCTAACGCAGGATGGGGGAGCGCATCGTCGGTGAGAATGGATAGTGCCATTGCCACGGCAATGCCGTTGTCGCCACCGAGAGACGTACCCAAGGCGTGTACCCAATCACCGTCAACGGCAACACGTACCCCTTCGTTTTCCATATCAATATCGCAATCGGGCGTTTTGGCGCACACCATGTCCAAATGCCCTTGTAAAATAACTGTCGGTGATTGCTCATAACCGACCGTGGCATCTTTGTAAATCACCACGTTGTTGGCGTCGTCACGCACACAACGCAAGCCGTTTCGGTCGGCAAAATCCACACACCACCGAGCAATACGGTCGGTGTTTCCGGAACCGCGAGGAATGCCGGAAATTTCTTCAAATATTGCAAAAACGCGTTGCGGTTTCAGGTTGTTCAAGACGTTCATAGAGGTTTTCCTTTCCCAAAAAGAACTGTTTTTATTATACCTTGTAACCCCTAAAGAGTAAAGCCCTTTTTGTGATAATTTACGATATATGGCGGTTGGACACATATCTTTTATACATTATATAGATTTTTCCTTGACAGATAGGGTGCGAAAGAGGTATAATTTGATGGTGAGTAGATATGCCTAAGTGGGTGGTCGGTGCCACTTGCCGTGTTTGTATCACTCCGGTTGTTTGATTTAGTCTTTCCTCGGTGGGAAAGTTAGTTTTAACAACAACAGTAAGAACGTATATTTGAAGTTTGACAAGTGAACCAACAGGAGGTGTTCATAACAAGTGATCGAGTATATTTTGGTTGGTCTGGGCGCCCTCGCTGTCGGCGGCGGTGTTGCCGGTACGGTAGCGTTTAAAGCGGGTGTTTCTCACAGACGTAAAACTGCAGAAAGCAAAATCGGTTCTGCCGAAGCGGAAGCGGAGCGCATCTTGAAAGATGCCAAAGCAGCGGCTGAATCCAAGAAAAAAGAAACCTTGTTAGAAGCAAAGGATGAGATCCACCGTTTGCGCAACGAATCGGAACGCGAGTTGAAGGAACGTCGCAACGAGGTCGTTCGTCAAGAGCGCCGTATTCAGCAAAAAGAGGAATCTCTTGACCGTAAGATTGAAAACTACGAAGCCAAAGAAGAAGCCATTGTCAAAAAACAGCGCGAAGTCGATTCGCGTTTACAGGACGTTGAAAATTTGAAGAAAGGCCAGTTCGAAATGCTGGAACGTATTTCCGGCTTCACCGTCGAACAGGCAAAAGACTACTTGCTTAAGAGCTTGTCGGAAGAATTGGAGCACGAAAAGGCACTGAAAATTAACGAGTTTGAAGCGCAGTATAAAGACGAGGTCGATCTGCGTGCTCGCAAACTGATTTCCCACGCCATTCAGCGCGTAGCGGCGGATCAGGTGTCGGAAACAACGGTTTCCGTCGTACCGCTTCCCAATGATGAAATGAAGGGTCGCATCATCGGCCGTGAAGGGCGTAACATCCGCACCATCGAAACGATGACCGGTGTGGATCTGATTATCGATGATACGCCCGAAGCCATTACCTTGTCGGGTTTTGATCCGGTTCGCCGTGAGATTGCGCGTATCGCGCTGGAACGCTTGATTTCCGACGGCCGCATCCATCCTGCACGCATTGAAGAAATGATTGAAAAAGCGCGCCGTGAAGTGGAAGCGACCATCAAAGCGGAAGGCGAGCGTGCGGTTTTGGAAACCGGCTTGCACGGTATCCATCCCGAAGTGATGAAATTGCTCGGCCGTTTGCGTTATCGTACCAGTTACGGTCAGAACGTGCTCAACCACTCCATGGAAGTGGCGTTCCTTTCCGGCATTATGGCCAGCGAACTGGGCATTGATCCTGAAGTTGCGCGCCGTGCCGGTTTGTTGCACGATATCGGTAAGGCCGTTGACCATGAGATTGAGGGCTCGCATATTGAGATCGGCGTGGATATTGCACGTAAATACAAAGAAAGCGAAGCCGTTGTGCATGCCATTCAAGCGCACCACGGTGATGTAGAAGCCACCACGGTGGTTGCTTGCTTGGTTCAGGCGGCGGATGCCATTTCTGCGGCTCGTCCGGGCGCACGCCGTGAGAATCTGGAAAACTACATCAAGCGTTTGGAAAAACTTGAAGAAGTGGCCAACGAGTTCAATGGTGTTGAACGTTCCTTCGCCATCCAAGCAGGCCGCGAGATTCGCATTATTGTTCGTCCCGATGTGGTGAGCGATGATAAGATGACGTTGCTTGCACGCGATATTGCAAAGAAGATTGAGGATTCGCTGGATTATCCGGGCCAGATCAAAGTGCATCTGATCCGCGAAAATCGCGCTGTCGATTTTGCAAAATAATCACAGACGGTGTCCTGTTAGGGGACACCGTTTGTGTTATAGAAAGATGATATTGCATGAATATTTTATGTGTCGGTGACGTTGTCGGATCAGCCGGTTGCACCCATTTGGAAACGGTGTTACCCACCATCCGTCGGCGCTATCAGGTTGATGTATGCATTGTTAACGGCGAAAACTCCGCCGACGGCAACGGCATCACACGCGTATCGGCAGAGCGCCTGTTTGCGTGCGGTGCTGATGCGATCACCACGGGCAACCATGTATTTCGTCGTCCTGAGGTTTACGACTTGATTGACGAAGAAAGTGGTCTGCTTCGCCCGGCCAACTACCCGTCGACCGCACCGGGCAGCGGTATCTTTATCGTGGATAAAGGTCGCTTTCGTGTTGCGGTATTCAACCTGCTCGGCGTGGTGTATATGGAACCGTTGGCTTGCCCTTTTGAAACGCTGGATGCTTTGTTGAATACGCCTGATTTGCCGACTTGCCGCATTGTTGATTTTCATGCGGAAGCCACCGCCGAAAAGAAAGCGTTGGCCTATTTTGCCGATGGTCGCGTCAGCGCGGTGTTTGGTACGCATACTCACGTACAAACGGCGGATGAGCAGATTTTACCGAACGGTACCGCCTTTATCAGCGATATTGGTATGACAGGCCCCGTACAATCGGTGCTTGGTATTCGTCCCGAACTTGCCGTTGCGAAAATGCGCGACAAACTGCCTGTCCGTTTTGCCGTGGCCGATGGCGCTTGCATGATGAATGCCGTGCTGTTGACGGTGGATAACAAAACCGGCAAGACTATACAGATTGAACGCTTGGATATTCGTTAATTCTTCGGCAACACTAAGTGCCGGAGGCGAGTTCTTTGAGTAAACAACACTCGGCATCGGTACAGCAAGCAACCGATCTGCAACAAACGTTAAAAGACGTGGTGGAAAACGGTTCGGTAACCACCAATAATGGTGAAAGCGTGATTCATTGCCTTACCATTATCGGGCAAATTGAGGGACATTATGCCTTGTCGGGCGAAAATAAAACCACCAAATACGAACACGTATTGCCACAGTTGGTTGCCATTGAAGAAAGTCCGGATATCGAAGGGTTATTGATTCTGCTCAACACCGTTGGCGGTGACATTGAAGCAGGACTTGCCTTGGCAGAAATGATTGCGGGCATGACCAAGCCGACTGTTTCGTTGGTACTGGGCGGTGGTCACTCCATCGGTGTTCCATTGGCGGTATCCGCCAAGCGTTCCTTTATTGCTCCTTCAGCGACCATGACCATCCATCCCGTGCGTGTTAACGGCTTGGTGCTTGGTGTTCCTCAGGCGTTCGCCCATTTTCAACGGATGCAGGAACGCATTATCCACTTCGTGACGGAACATTCGCATATCGCGCACGATCGTTTCACACAGTTGTGCCTGAACACCGACGAGATGACAACCGATATGGGTACCGTTTTAGATGGTCGCGAAGCGGTTTCGGTGGGTCTCATTGACGAGGTGGGATCGCTGTCCGATGCTTTGTCCGCTTTGCACAACATGATTCAAACAGGCCGTTAAAACGGCCGCTACATATTTTCAAAGGGAGGGTCATTCGTGGCTCAAAAACGCAAGACTTCCAAACACGCCGCTTCATCACGCGGCAAAAAAGCCGCCGAAACCAAACGCCATAAAGCTCAAGCGGAACGTGCGCGAAACCAAACTGCAGCCGTGCTTTTGTTTGCCGGTGCGGTGCTGGTGCTGTGCATCGCCTTTATCAAAGGCGAAAATCTGTGGGGTTGGTTACATAACACATTGTTTGGTCTGTTCGGCTTTTGCGCATACGTCGTGCCGATTTTAATGGGTTATATCGCGGTGCTGTGCGCCATGGAACGTCCTGTCGGAAGCGTGAAAGGCAAAGTGGTGCAATCCGCCTTGTTGCTCACGGTATTATCCGGTATTATCGAGATTTTCCGTATGGATGCCCTCCAATACACATGGGATGATGCTCTCGTTAATGCTTTCACTTGCGGCAAAGAACAGCACGGCGGTGGTGGAGCCCTCGGTAGCTTGTTTGGCCATTTCTTAGAATATCTGTTTTCGGATGTCGGCGCCAAGATCATCGTTATCCTCAGCGTTTTTGTTTTCTTGATGTTGGTAACGGGTACTCCCATCCTTAAACTGTTCAAAGCCCTTTGGAAACCGGTTCGTTCCACCAAAGAAGGTCTTGAAAATGTGCTGGATACCATCACCGAACAAAGCGAGAAAGCCGATAAAAAGGCCATTGACGTGGAACTTGGCGGCGGTTATCCCGACGAATCGGAAGAAAAAGAAGATAAACGTGCCGCTTTAGAAAAAGTAGCGGAAGAACTGCAAGCGGTCGAAGAACAAGCGGCAGAGCCGCCTGTCCCTGTCCATGAAGAGCCGATCCCTGAAGAACCCGCCGAACAATCGGAAGAAGACGAGTTTGTTGTGGAAGAAAAAGAGGAGCAGCCCAAAAAGGCAGAAAAAGCATATTGTTATCCTCCGCTTTCCTTGCTCAACGAATCCAAAGGATCCGATCCCGCCGCTGCGGCGAAGGAACAAAACGCGACTGCCGATTTGCTGATTCAAACGCTACGTGAATTTGGTGTCAGCGCCAAACTTCTGGATATTTCCTGTGGCCCGACGGTTACGCGCTATGAACTGCAACCCAGTGCGGGTGTAAAGATCAGCCGAATCACCGGTTTGGCCGATGACATCGCGTTGCGTTTGGCAACCACCGGCGTGCGTATTGAAGCACCCATTCCGAACAAAGCCGCTATCGGTATTGAAGTGCCGAATAAGATCAGCAATTCGGTATGCTTGCGCGACTTGATCGGCTCCAAGGAATTCCAAAATGCCGGCAGTAAATTGACCGTAGCACTCGGCAAAGACATCGGCGGCCAGATCGTTATTACCGACCTCGCCAAAATGCCGCACTTGCTGATTGCCGGTACCACCGGTTCCGGTAAATCGGTGTGCACCAACTCGATGATCCAAAGCATCTTGTTCCGTGCCACACCCGATGAAGTCAAACTGTTGTTGATCGACCCCAAACAGGTTGAATTTGGTATTTACAACGGCATTCCGCACCTGTTGGTCCCCGTCGTGACCGATCCGCGCAAAGCGGCCGGTGCGCTTGGCTGGGCGGTTAACGAAATGTTGCGCCGCTATAAGTTGTTTGCCGAAAACAGCGTGCGCGACCTTACGATGTATAACGAAGCGGCAAAAAACAGCGATACGCTGGAAGTACTGCCGCAGATCATGATCGTTATCGACGAGTTGGCCGACTTGATGATGGTCGCCGCAAACGAAGTGGAAAGTAATATCTGCCGCTTGGCTCAGATGGCGCGTGCAGCCGGTATGCACTTGGTTATCGCCACCCAACGTCCGTCGGTTGATGTTATCACCGGTTTGATTAAAGCCAATATCCCGTCTCGCTTAGCGTTGACGGTCGCGTCGGCTGTAGACTCGCGTACCATCTTGGATACCGGCGGTGCCGAAAAACTGCTCGGTAAAGGCGATATGCTGTTTATGCCGGTCGGTTTTGCAAAGCCCATGCGTGTGCAAGGATGTTTCGTTGGCAACCGTGAAGTAGAATCGGTTGTTGACTTCTTGAAGACCAAAGAAGAACAGCATTACGATGAGGCGGTCATTGAAGAAATCAACCGTCAAGCCGCGGCAGCTGAAAAAAGTTCGAAATCGGCGGGCGATACGGACGATCTGGCAGGCGATGGTGACGAAATGTTACCACAGGCCATTGAAGTGGTACTGGAAGCCGGTATGGCCTCTACGTCGCTGTTACAGCGCCGTTTGCGTTTGGGGTATGCCCGTGCAGGCCGTATTATTGACGAAATGGAACAGCGCGGTATTGTCGGCCCGCACGAAGGCAGCAAACCGCGTCAGGTACTGATTACCCGCCAACAATGGGCCGAGATGAATATGGCGCGTCCCGACGATGATGGTGATGCATAATGGCTAAACGTAAAAAACGTGCCAACAGCACGACTCGCTTTGCCGGTCGTGTCACCCTCGCGAGTATAATGGCGGCTGTTGTGGTTTTGTGCCTCTTTATTACTGCCAACAGCTTTTTGCAGTTGCCGTATTTTCCAACGTGGGATTCGTTGTTTGCATCGGTTGGCTTAGCGCCGGCTTCGGTGCCGTCGGACCACTTGCGTGTTACGGTGCTGGACGTGGGTAACGCCGACTGTATCTTATTGCAAGCCGGTGAACATGCCGCCCTTATTGACGCGGGTGAACGAGATGACAGCGCCGACATTTTAGCCGCTCTTAACAGTCACGGCGTTAAGAAACTGGACTATGTGATCGCCACCCATCCCGATGCTGATCACATCGGTAGTATGGAATCGGTGATTCGTAATTTCACCATTGACACGTTTTTAATGTCTTTTATGCCGGAAGGGTACGAACCTACCACCAAGACCTACGAAAAGATGCTGATGGCTCTTGTTGAACGGGACGTGGAGGTTACCGAAGCGGAACATGGTCAAGCATACGCTTTCGGAGATGCCACCATTACGATTCTCAGCGGTCTTTCGGACTATACCGAAACCAACGACCAGTCGGTCGTGTGTTTGGTATCGCATGGTGAAATGGATTTTCTCTTCACCGGCGATGCGGGTAAAGAGGTGGAACGCGAGATCTTAAAAGCGATTCCCGCGCTGGAAGCCGAAGTGATCAAGGTGGGACATCACGGTAGTCACACCTCTAGTGATGCATCGTTTATCCGCGCGGTGTCACCTGAAATTGCCGTGATTACTTGTGGCTACGGCAATTCCTACAACCATCCTCACGCTGAAACCACAACCCTGCTTCGTAATCAAAACGTGTCGGTTTACCGTACCGATTTAAACGGCCGCATTACACTTCTCAGCGACGGTAAAACGATAACGGTAGAAACGGAGAAGGGGGATCGGTAAGTGAAATACGCCATCGATCGATTTGAAGATACACAAGCGGTGTTACAAGACGATAACGGTAACACGCTTGTTATCGATAGATCTTGCTTGCCGCAGGATGCCAAGCAAGGTGATGTCTTAACGTTGTGCAACGGTGTCTATTGTCACGATCGTGAGGAAACAACCGCACGCCGCACACGCGTTCAGGCATTACAACAACTACTTCGCAGTAAAAAGAGAAAGGATGCATAGACTATGAAAAAATTGTTAGCCGTTTTAGCAGGAGCAGCCGTCATTGGTGCTGCAGGTGCAGCCGTTTGGTATTATACCAAGAAAAAACAGGATGAAACCGAAAAAATGCTGGTATCGCAGGAATTTGACGATGAAGTCATCGACATGACCGAAGAGGAACCTGCTGAAGAAGCATGAGTGGTGACATCTTTTCACGTACCGAAGCGTTGATCGGGTCGGAGGCGATGTCGCGCTTAGCAAGCGCACGCGTAGCTGTATTCGGTATCGGCGGCGTTGGCGGCTATGTTGCAGAAGCGCTGGCGCGTTCCGGCGTTGGTTCATTGGATCTCTTTGATAACGATACAGTTAGTGAAAGCAACCTGAACCGTCAGATTATTGCGTTACACAGCACCCTTGGTCGCCCGAAAGTCGAGGTTATGCAAGAACGCATTGCCGATATCTCTTCGTCGGTCAACGTGCAGGCACATCGTTGCTTTTTTATGCCGGAAAATGCCGATCAATACCCCTTTGATGTTTACGATTACATAGTGGACGCGGTGGATACCGTAACCGCCAAAATAGCGATTATTGAGAAAGCAAAGGCGGTCGGCGTGCCGGTTATCAGTTGCATGGGAACCGGCAATAAGACCGACCCGTCTCTCTTGCAGAT
>JAZOQQ010000063.1:0-6050 GCA_045656165.1 Acutalibacteraceae bacterium | reverse complement strand
ATGGCGGCAGGATGCAGGCAAGACCGGCAGTTGCTTAGCGGAACTCAATATCCACGATATTGATGTTATGCAAGCCATCTTCGGCTTGCCTGAGAAAATCTCCTGTGATCTGCAAAGCAACGTGTATCCGTACGATTATGCCGAAAGCCGTTTTGTGTATCCGAATTTAACGGTGACGGTCAAGAGCGCTTGGTACACACCGGAGTACGTTTTTACCGCCGGTTATCGTGCGGTGTTTGAAAACGGTGTGTTGGAGTACCGCAACGGTCAGGTTTTCTTTACCGCAAACGGTGGAGCCGAACAGGTCATCACCGTGGAAGATGCCGATGGCATTATGGGTGAGATTCGGTATTTCGTGGAGATGCTGGATAGCAAAGCGGATAATGATCGCAATCCGCCTGAGCAGACCGCTCACACGATCTATGCGCTGGAAAAATGTTATGAAAGTGCCGATGCGGGTGCCGTGTTGTTGCCGTATGAGGTGAGCGTATGAATCAAAAAGTAAGTTTTTATACGCCGCCGCTCCCCAAATTTGAATCCTATCGCGAAACCATTGATGCCGCCGCCGAATACGGCTTGCAGGCAGTAGAAGGTCTTAACGTTTACGAGTTCGGCACACCCAACTTAGAGGTGGCACGTGAAATGCGTGCTTACGCCGACAGCAAGAACGTGCGGTTCTCCTGTTTCTCGGTGTTTTGCAATTTGGTAGGTGATAACGCCGCCGAGGCGGTTGAGAAGGTCAAGGCGTATGCCGACGTTGCCGCTATTTTGGGATCGCCGTATTTGCACCATACCATTGTGTGTGAAACCGAGGCACCTGAAAAAATATTACCGTTTACGAAGGAATATTTTGAACAAGGTGTACGAGCGGTACGCGAAATCTTTGATTACGCCAAAGAGCGTGGTGTTCGATCCATATTTGAGGACCAAGGGTACTTGTTCAACGGTGTTGATAACTTTGGTCGCTTCTTACAAGAGGTGGATCGCGATGTCGGTGTGGTTGCCGATTTCGGCAACATTGCCCAGGCGGGCGAAGATATTATCGGGTTCCTTCGAGCGTACGCCTCGCGCGTGTGCCATGTGCATATCAAAGATATCGTCGTGAAGGATGAAAACGAAGGTGGTGGACTTCGCACCTTGGATAAGCGGTATATGCATGAAGTGCCGCTTGGTAAAGGAGAGGTCCACATGAAAGAAGCGGTAGATCTGCTTCGCGCGGTCGGGTATGATGGCTTTTATTCGCTTGAAAGTCGCGGTCGGACCGATGATCCGTCAGAAATTGTCGAGATGCTCCGTTTTGTAACGGACTTGTTAGGCGAGTGATCGACAATGAAGATAAACAGTCAATTCAGTATTTCCCAAAAAATACGAGGAGTGATCAGTATGAAATCAGGTAAAAAGGTATTGGCAGTCTTAGCCGTTATGTTGCTGTTGTGCCAAGTGATCGGCGTAGCGGCCTTTGCGGCGGAAGCGGATCCCACGTCCGTAACGGTGTCCTTGACCAGTGACGTCAAGAGCGCGACAGAAAACAGCGTGTATGAAGTTGCGTTGGAACTCAGCGAACAAAACGTCGGCGGTGTGCAAGGCGTTGTGACGTACGATACGGCGTTGTTTACGTTCAAAAACGTAGCCATGACATCCACCATGGCGGCCGTGAACCACTTGGCGGGTGCCGATGCCAACGGCTTGACCACCGCGGCCGAAGTGATTACACACGATGCTGACAAAGGTCAGATCAAATTTGCGTTGTTGGCCGATGCCGCGAACGCGGATGCCGAATGGGTAACCTTTAACTTCACGGCGATTGCGGAAGCCACGCAAGACGTGAGCGAAGCTTCCTTTGCACTCAGCAACGTGATCGTGTCGAACAAAGCCGGTACGGCGGCGATCGCTTCGGTCACCACCACCGATCTTAAAGAGGTTGTAGTTGCGGATACCGCTTTGCAAATGGAAGGCGCCAGCATCCGTACCAATGGTGAATACGATCTGCGCTATGAACTGACGTTGCCGCAGTCGTTCTTGGGCACCCAGAATGTTACGAAGATCGGCGTTGTGCTTGTTCCCACCACGTTGGTGAAAGACGGTGCACAGTTGCGCAACGATCCTACCGGTGTCAGTTTCTGTAAAGTTAACAACAGCGGCGTGCAGGTTGTGCCGAACATTGCGTTCTTGACCATTGATGAAATCAAAGCCGGTCAAGAGGCGGGCGCCACCGATTACAAAGTGTATGTTAACATCACCAAAACGGCAACCTCGCACATGAACCGTTTGTACTCCTTGCGCGGCTTTGCGATCGTGGAGAAAGACGGCAAAGAGTACACCGTGTATGCAGATAACGACGCTACGACCATTGAAGATGGTACCGCTTCTCGTTCCTGCCGCGGCGTTGCGATCTCGCTGTACGAGTTCTACTCCGCACAGGGAGCAACGTACGAGCAGGCCGTGAAAGATATCGTTGCGAAAGCGACCTGGACTGCAGACGACTACAAAACCGTCGTCGAAGCGAACCTGGAAGCCTTCAAAAGCTTACAGTGAGAGGAGTGTCGAAATTGAAAGAATACATTCAACCGACCATGAAAATCATTGTGTGTCAAGCACAGGCCATTTGCGCCTCGGTTTCGGTCCCCGGTGACAACGATACGTGGGATGACGAGGATGAGGGTCTCGTATGAAAAAGCTGTGTGTAATGTGCGTGCTGTGCGCCTTGTTGCTTATCGGTACTGTCGCTTGCGCGAACGTGCCGAATGAGGATAACGGCTCCACGCCGACCACCACCGGCAGCGGCGTACAAGTCATTATTGACGACGGCGAAAAGACCCAGCCGACCACTTCTGCCAACCTTGATGACGAAGTGAATGACTGGCAGAATAATACGCCGAGCGTGGATCTGGAAGTGGAATCCACCACGACCACCGGATCGACCACGTCGAGTACCGGCACCACGACCACACCGGACTATTTCCCCGGTGCGCACTAACTGACAAAAACCCCCACTCAAATTCGATTTGAGTGGGGGCTTTTTTTGTATTATAATGCGCGTGATAGTGCGGCGGCGGTGGGGAAGCGGTCGTCTTTGGCTAACATGGTGCAGGTTTTGACAATACGTCCCGCACGACCACCTGCCATCGCTTCACCGGGATGTTTACCGGTTATCATGATGTTCAGCAAGACGCCGACGGCGTACA
This sequence comes from Acutalibacteraceae bacterium, assembly GCA_045656165.1. Lineage (GTDB taxonomy): Bacteria > Bacillota > Clostridia > Oscillospirales > Acutalibacteraceae > RGIG3009. The sequence continues at coordinate 2,865 of JAZOQQ010000063.1, read as the reverse complement.
CGTCGCTGCGAGCATCGCTTTCGGCTACGCCGAGTTGTTCGGGTGACGCGTAACCAACGGTGCCCATTGCCACGGTATCTCTTGAAGCGCCCGATATTTCGCGTGAGGCGTTGAAATCCAGCAGTACCACACGGCCGTTGGTGTCGATGATTATGTTTTCGGGTTTGACATCACGGTGCACGATGCCACGCTCGTGCAATACCGTCAACGCCCGGCAAACGGCACGAAGCACTGTTTTGGCACCGCGGTATCGGTAATGTCCGCATTCCATAACAGCCGCAACGGTGATACCGTCAATATATTCTTCCAACACGATCTGCCCATCATCGCAGACGATCGTATCATAGATCAGCGGCAGGTTTTCGCAACGGATGCCGAGCAGCACGTCGTAGGCCGTTACGGGGGTTTCAAAGCTGCGCAAAACCAAGTCCTTGCCGTGTTGTTTGTGTCGCAAACGGTATACGGTGCAGCCGTTGCGTTCGCTAAGAACCGATACCCGTGTATATACCGTCAGCAGATGCTCGATATATGCTTGTCGCGTCATGCTGTTCACCCGTTCCATTCCTGATACACAGCGCCGTAATTCACAGCGCTGTTTTTGTAATATCGGAAATTCCGATCGTGGCAAGACGCAGAGCAATGAATGACAAGCGTACCGTTGCGTTGTGATTCAAACGCTTTAGATTCGGTGTAGATCGCGTTACCGCAAAAGTACACGTCGCTTAACTGATCGCACCCTGCGAAGGCATCATTCCAAATTGTTTTAACGGTTTTCGGCACGACTACGGTTTTTACAGTATGGCAAACGGCGGAATCGCTGAACGCCAACGGCATGATTGCTATTACGGTTTTACCGTTAATGGTAGCGGGAATACGATATTCGCCATTTTCGGATTTGGTTTGGATACCGGTAATCACAACACAGTTGCTTAAATCGGTACTTACCGAAAAATCATCACCGTGTTTGGCATCACGATAGGCGTAAGATACCGCTACAGGTGTTTGAACCGCGGAGTTGGCTGTTGTGGTACCACGATCGTTGTCGGATAAACTCGTCGGTTGTTCGCCGCTTACTATTTGGTTGATAGATTGGCTACTTGAGGGTGTGGTCGTGCTTGACACACCGCTAAACGAAGAGATGGGGGAGGAAACCGACGTGGAAGCGGTGCCGCTCGTTGTGGTTGTGACAAGTCCGTTTTCGGTGGTGATCACAGGCGGTTGCCAAACCGCCGGGGCGATGATGGCAAGCGCCAACAACAAAACGACGGATACTATCAGTAGCCGTCGTGCGTGCGGTTTCGCGGTGGGGATCACCGCTTTTTCATCCAACGATGTCATGCAGTAAGGGCAAAAGTGCGCGCCTTCCTGTAACTTTTCACCGCAATGTGGGCAGGTATTCATACGCGTCACCCCAACGTTTCCAAATCGTGTTCAAACAACAACTCGTTGATCTGTACCACGGATAATTGCTTACAAATGCCGTACAGCACTACGCTGTCAAATGGGAGCTTGACGTATAGAGGCGAATATCCCGCACATTTGAGCAGGGTTTGCGTTTCCTCTACATTCAGGCCCATACCGACCGCCAAACACAACAGTTTTTTGCGTTCGGGTACACGTAATCCTGAAAAGATTTGGTATGCGTACACCTCCGACAGCTCCGCCGCTTTGATGACCGCCGATTTGCGTAACGCTTTTTTGGTCATCAACTCCGCTAATAATTCCGACAGCGAAGCGGTGATCAGATAATCTTTATTCTCGTTATAAAACGTGGTAAAATCAGGACACAGCCCGAGCTCCTCCACGATTTTTGACGTGTCTTTTTTCATCACGATTCACCCTTTTTCAGCATAGCAAAACCCGTTTCGTTTGTCAACTATGCTGGCAGCATAGGACTTTTGTGAAGGAATCGTGTACACTAAAAAACGGATGGGGTTACAGTTCCGCATCCGCCGCCGACAGCAGTTCGGCAACGGGGACATTCAGCGCACGGGAAAAGATCACCAAATCAATGTCGGTCACAAACCTCTCACCGTTTTCGACCCGACGGATGAAATAATGATCTACGTCAAACCCAAGCAATTGCATTTTTGCGGCAAGTTTTCGCTGTGACAGCTTTTGCTCGCGCCGTAACGCCGCTAAGCGTTTTCCTGTCAGGTTGTTACTGCCGTCGCCGGCTTTTATTTTGAACATCGAAAGCCCCTTTCTTGTTTTTGTTGAATACTGTTTACTTTTTCTATATTGTATGCTAAAATGTGATACAAAGTGGTGAATGGTATTCAATACCCGAAGGGGCTTTTTGTGTTATTTATGGAAACAAAGAGGTGAGCGATATGCTGAAAAAAGCAGTGTCCGTTGTGACGGTAGTCGCGTTTTTATTGTTGGAGGTACCGCTCGGTACGTTGTCGGTGTCGGCGGGCACGAGCGGGGCTTACACTTACACGGTTTTAGGCGGGGAAGCGACCATCACGGATTGCGACACCTCGCTCAGCGGCAACGTCACCATTCCGTCCACCCTCGACGGGTATCCTGTGACGAGTATCGAAGCCTATGCGTTTTACGGTTGCAGCGGTCTTACGAGCGTGACTGTTCCGAACAGTGTGACGAGTATCGGGAGTTTTGCATTTTACGGATGTAACAATTTAACGAGTATCACGCTGCCGTTCGTGGGATCGTCCCGCACGCCGTCGTACGGGACGTATGACGAGGTATTCGGCTACATTTTCGGATATGAGACGAGCAGTGTAAGTGGCGCGGTATGGCAGTATTGGACGTACGATGGTTGGTATTATTATTACATCCCGGCCTCGCTGCGCAGCGTGACGATTACGGATACCACGTGGATTCCGTACAGGGCATTCTACA
>JAZOQQ010000062.1:0-6902 GCA_045656165.1 Acutalibacteraceae bacterium | reverse complement strand
AACAGGGCAAGTAGTGGCCGCCGTGCCTTTTTCCGCACCCGAACCGCCACAGTCAGAACAGGTTTCTACCAGTTCGACTTCCACTTGCTTTTTGCAACCGAATACCGCTTCTTCAAACGAGATTGCCACAAAAGCGGAGGCGTCACCACCTCGACGAGGTGCATTGGGGTTTGCTTGGCGACCGACGTTACCGCCCATTCCGCCAAAAATGGATGAAAAAATATCGCCGATATCAAAATCGGTGGCACCCCAGCCGCCGCCCCAGCCGCCACCGGGGCCGCCCGCACCAAAGTTCGGATCAACACCGGCATGACCAAACTGGTCGTAACGCGCTTTTTTATCCGCATCCGACAATACTTCGTACGCTTCGTTAACCTCTTTGAAAGCGGCTTCCGCGGCTTCTTTATCATCGGGATGCAGATCGGGATGAAATTCTTTTGCTTTTTTACGGAATGCTTTCTTGATTTCGTCGTCCGATGCGCCCTTTTGCACGCCCAGCACTTCGTAATAATCGCGTTTTTCCCCTGCCATACGTAACACTCCAAAGACACGCGATCAGCCGAGCTTCACCGCCCGACTGATCGCGCTTGCTATTTACTGAAATTAGTGAACTTCGCCGTTGTAGTAACCGTCGCCTTCCGGGGGAACGGTACCGTCGCCGGCGGGCGCCGCACCTTCAGGTGCCGCCGCTTTGTATACTTTCTCGGAAACTTCGTAGAATTTCTTCATGAGTTCTTCCTGAGCCGCCTTGACCGCTTCGTCATCTTCGCCCTTGAGCGCTTCTTTCAAAGCATCGATCTTAGTCTGCAACTCCGTCTTATCGGCTTCTTCCAACTTGTCACCGAGTTCTTCAATGGATTTCTCGCACTGATACACCGCTTGATCGGCGCCGTTGCGCAGTTCCACCGTTTCGCGTTTTTTCTTATCCTCTTCCGCGTATTGTTCCGCCTCGCGCACCGCTTTTTCCACATCCTCTTTTGACATGTTGGTGTTAGAGGTGATGGTGATCGCCTGTTCTTTACCGGTGCCCAGATCCTTCGCACTAACGTTAACGATACCGTTTGCATCAATATCGAAAGTCACTTCAATCTGCGGGACACCGCGGCGTGCCGGAGCGATGCCGTCCAAATGGAACATGCCCAACGTCTTGTTATCGCGAGCAAATTCACGCTCACCCTGCAGCACGTGTACTTCAACCGACGGCTGATTATCCTGTGCGGTCGAGAAGATCTGCGATTTTTTGGTCGGGATGGTGGTGTTGCGCTCAATGACGCGCGTCATAACACCGCCCATGGTTTCCACGCCAAGCGACAGCGGAGTAACGTCTAACAGTAACAAGCCCTTCACTTCGCCGCCGAGCACACCGCCTTGCAGCGCCGCGCCCATTGCAACACATTCATCGGGATTGATGCCCTTGAAGGGCTCTTTACCCATGAACTTCTGAACGGCTTCCTGCACGGCAGGGATACGCGTGGAACCGCCGACCAACAGCACTTTGTCGATCTGCGAGGTCGAAAGGCCACTGTCCGACAAGGCCTGTTTAACGGGTTGCATGGTAGCTTCCACCAAATCCGCAGTCAAACGGTTGAAGTCGGCACGGGTAAGCGTCATGTCCAGGTGTTTCGGGCCGGTCGCATCCGCCGTAATAAACGGCAGATTGATGTTACTGGTCATGCCGCCCGACAACTCAATTTTCGTTTTTTCTGCGGCTTCGCGCAAACGTTGTACCGCCATTTTGTCATTCGACAGATCCACGCCGGTTTCTTTCTTAAAACCGTCGATCAACCAGTTCACGATCTTCTGGTCAAAGTCGTCGCCACCAAGGCGGTTGTTACCGGCGGTCGCCAACACTTCCTGTACGCCGTCACCCATTTCAATAATGGACACGTCGAACGTGCCACCGCCGAGGTCGTACACCATGATCTTTTGATCACTTTCTTTATCAATGCCGTAAGCCAGCGCCGCAGCAGTCGGCTCGTTGATAATACGTTTGACTTCCATGCCCGCGATCTTACCCGCGTCTTTGGTTGCCTGACGCTGTGCATCGGTAAAATACGCCGGTACGGTGATAACCGCTTCCGTCACCTTATCACCGAGATATGCTTCTGCATCCTGTTTGAGTTTCGATAAGATCATCGCCGAGATTTCTTGCGGCGTGTAATCCTTACCGTCGATGCTCACCTTTTTGGACGTACCCATATCGCGCTTAATCGATGCAATGGTACGATCCGGATTGGAAACCGCCTGCTGTTTCGCTACGCGGCCGACGATACGCTCGCCGTCTTTCTTGAACGCCACGACCGACGGAGTGGTTCGAGCACCCTCTGCGTTGGGGATAACCACCGCTTCGCCGCCTTCGATCACCGATACGCACGAGTTAGTGGTACCTAAGTCAATACCGATAATTTTTGCCATGAGAATTGCCTCCTATATTTACTATATAAATAACATTAACAAAATCAGTTTGCCACCTTGACCATTGACGGCCGCAACACACGTGTGCCGATCGCATAGCCCTTTTGGTAGACTTCGGTGACGGTTTCGGGCTCTACGCCGTCAGCATCTTCACGCATGACAGCGTTGTGCCGTTCGGGGTCAAATACCTGACCGAGCGCCGGAATTTCTTCCAAGCCCAGCGTGCCCAGCGTTTCGCCGAATTGACGAACCACCATTTCCACGCCCTTTTTATACTCGCCGCCTTCAGGCGCATCCATCGCGCGTTCCAGATTATCAATCACCGGTAACAGCGCTTTGAGAACCTCGGCCTTCACAAACGAACCGAGTTGCTCCTTTTCTTGATCGGTGCGGCGCTTATAGTTCGCGTATTCCGCCAACACGCGCTGGTACTGATCCTGCACCTGCGTCAATTGTTCTTGCAACTGCGCAACCTCCGGATTCACCGTTTCCTCCGCAACCGCTTCGGCGGTTTCTTCCTCTTTGACTTCTTCCTCTGTGATCAGATCTTTGTTTTCTTCCACAAAAAACCCTCCTTCATGTGACACGTGTTGAAAACGGCATCAGTTTTCCATTAAATCGGTCAGCAACCGCCCCACGGATTGCGCCACGTACTGTAAACGTGGGATCGCTTGTGCGTAATCCATTCGCACGGGGCCGATCAAACCGAGTGCACCGTTTTCCTGTCCGGCAAGCGCGTAACGCGTAACGATGATACATGACCCGTCTAATTCGGGGCTGGTGCTTTCGCTGCCCAGTACCACACGTAACCCTTCCGGATGTGCCGTTAATAACCCATTGAGCCATTCGCGCCGCGCCAGTAACCCCAAAAGCGAACGCGCGCGCTCGGTCGGATAAGCCGGATGCTGTAATAAATTCAGCTGTCCGGATAAGCGAATATCCGCTTCGGCGGATTCGCCTACAAGCTCAAAAAAGGCGGTAATCAGCGGTGCATACGACAACCCATATCCGCCCAACTTGACGAATAACCGTTGCGCCTGTGCCACACCGATAGACGATAACGCCGTACCGCTAAATTCGTCGGTCAGTTGTGCGGCGATCTCGGCCAGTACCGCGGTATCACATTCGGTATCTAACCGACAAACACGGCTGTGTAAATTCCCATTGTCCGTCATCAGCAGGATCGCCGCCGACCGTGCACCCACGGCAAGCAACTCTACTCGTCGCACGCAGGATCCTTTTTGATCGGGCGATGCGGCAACCGCCGCCACACCGGTCTCTTGCGCCAGCAATTCGCTCGCCGCCGCAATCAATTTCACGGGATCGCCCGCTACCGATGCCAGCACCTCATCTATCTCTTGCTTGCTGCTTTCCGAAAGCGGGCGGCAAGCCAGCAACCGATCTAAATAAAAGCGAAACGCCTTAGCGGTCGGAATACGTCCCGCCGAGGTGTGCGGCTGTGCCAAAAATCCCGCCGCCGCCAGATCCGCCATGTCGTTACGGATCGTTGCAGACGAAACGGTACCGTCCAGCGCGGCAACCAACGCCTTAGAGCCGATCGGCTCGCCACTGCGGATATAAGCATCCACGATCGCGGACACAATCTGCTGTTTACGCATTCCCAGTTCCATCTGCTCACCTCCGTTTTTGGCAAATTAGCACTCTTTTCGCACGAGTGCTAACCCTTCCTATACTTTACCATTCCCTGCCACTTCTGTCAATATGTATTTTGTGAACCTTTTGTTAAAAACTAAACTTGACATACAAACGGCAATATAGGTATAATATTATCCATAAAGGAGGAATGACACATGGCAGATCAAATCATTCACAATTTCGACTTTAACAAGCTCATCCGGTTCGCATCCACTGCGAAGGGCGAAGTGTACCTCAACACGCCCGAAGGCGACGTGTTAAATCTCAAAAGCCGTTTAACACAGTTGTTGGCACTTTCCAACGCGATCGACTGGGGTAATGTCGGCGAAGCGACCGTTACCTGCTCTGATCCGGAAGATGAAAGCCACCTGTTCCGCTTAAACCTGTACGGCCGCGCGGAAGAAGAAAAATAAACCGTTTTGAAAAGAGGCAGGATCAACCGATCCTGCCTCTTTTTTATGTTTTGTTTAACATCGGTAACACGCCTTTGCGTAAGGCACGCAACAAAAACGGTAATCCGACCAGTTGAACGGGCGTTGCGATCGCGGCTTGTATCAGCCGCCTCAGCAAGAACACCATGAACGCTTTGTTATACAGCATGCTCAACCACAACGTGTTAAGCCCCAGCGTACAGACCAACTGCGTAATAGTCACCGCCAGTAAAATACGCCAAATGCTCACATTACGATGTAAACACACGCCGTAAATCAGCCCGATCAGCGCGGCGGTCAGCGTGAACCCCAAAAAGATCGGCCCATTGGGAAACAGGATCGCCCCGATCAAATCGCTTAAACTATGCACCAACATGGCGGCGATCGGGCCGTACAAATACGCCACGATCGCGACCGCAAATAAGGAAAGCCCCAACCGTTCTGTCGTGGTATTCAGCGACGCTAACCGCGCCAGTACGACATCCACCGCGATCATCATACCGCAAACGACCAATCGCAAAATGTGTTGACGGCCTGTTAACTTAGTTGTTGACATAAAAATCCTCCTCGTTCTCCGAATGTTGAACAAGGAGGATTGGCATTCTCATCATTCAACAGCGGGATGCGACCGACAAACCGCAAGATATCTCTTTTCGTCCACGCGGCAACTCCCCGTCCGTGCGGCACTTAACGCTTATCGGTCTACTCTGTATGATTTGTTAATTGAGTACGAAAAATTGCTCGTACCACAGAATAAAGGTATAAATGGTCCAAATCTTTTTCATATTGCGCGATTTGCCTTGCTTGTGATCTTCCAAAAGTTGCATGATCGCATCCACGTTAAAGAATTTCGCGGCAATATCGCCCGCAAACGCATCTTTGACCATTTGATAATAGGTATCCTGCCGTAACCAATCGTTAAGCGGCACGGGGAACCCTAATTTTTTCTTGTGAGCGGTACGCTCCGGCAACTGGCGAAGTGCCGCCGCGCGAAGCGCCACCTTGGTGATGTTGCCATCAATACGATACTTTGTCGGCAACGTCACCGCCAGTTCGAGCATCTTCTTATCCAAGAACGGCACACGCAATTCCAACGAATTCGCCATGCTCATGCGGTCTGCTTTTTGCAAAATATCGTACAGCATCCACGTTTGCATATCCACGTACTGTAACTGCGTCGGCTCGTCGAGATGCGCCACTTTATCGAAATGCGGTTTAGACAATTCCACCGGATCACACGGCGTGCCGGGATTTTTCAAAAACTTCGCCCGCTCATCACGCGTAAACACATAGTTTGCGCGCATAAACCGCTCGTACGGCAACATCGCCCCGCGAATAGCAAAGCGTTTGCCCTTCACGCTTTCGGGTAACCGTCGGGCGATCGCCGCCACGCCCTTGCGCAATACGCGCGGGATGCGGCTGTACTTATGGAAATGGCCGCCCTCCAGATACATGGGGTAACCGCCGAACAGCTCGTCAGCACCCTCGCCTGACAGCACTACCTTCACGTATTTCGCGGCATTTTCCGCCAAGAAATACAGCGGCACTTCCGACGGATTCGGTAACGGTTCATCCATAAAATACTGAATCTTTCCCGCCATACCGAAATATTGCTCTGCAGACACCTTGTTAGCGATATTCTCCACATTGATTTCCTTGGAGAACGCCTGTGCATACGGCAACTCGCTGTACTGTTCTTCTTCATAACCAACCGAGAACGTCTTAACAGCCGCCGCTACTTTGGACACTTCGCGCACCACGTAACTGGAATCCACGCCGCTTGACAAAAAGCAACCGACCTCCACGTCGCTGATCTGGTGCACCGCCACCGATTCCACAAATTCATCGGTTATGCGTTGTTCCCATTCCTCCGCCGTCAACGTACGATCTGCTTTAAAATGCTCCGCAACGTCGTAGTATTTATGAAGGGAAAGTTCGCCGTTTTGCCACTCAAAATATTCGCCGTTGAGCAACTTATAAACGTCTTTGAAAAACGTTTCACGCATCGGCAGATATTCGTAGCACAGCCAATCGGGCAACTTGCTTTCATCTAACTCTTTGACAAAATCGGGATGCGATAAAAACGATTTGATTTCGGAGCCGAAGAAGAAATCCGAACCGTGCTTGTAATAATAAAACGGTTTGATACCGAAAATATCACGGGCACCGAACAGTTTTTTCTCCACACGATCCCACACCACAAACGCGAACATGCCGCGCAAACGGTCTAACAGTTTAGCGCCCCATTGCTCATACCCGTGCAACAATACCTCCGAGTCGGTGTGGGTCTTAAACACGTGACCTGCCGCCAGCAATTCTTCCCGCAATTCGCGGTAGTTATAGATCTCGCCGTTGAATACCAGCACCTTCGTGCCGTCTTCAAAAAAAGCGCAAAGATGT
>JAZOQQ010000061.1:0-3205 GCA_045656165.1 Acutalibacteraceae bacterium | reverse complement strand
GTCACGCTGAGCAATCACAATCGACTGCTGTGGCTGTATGCGGATACCGTGGGACTTAAGACCGGATATACCAAAAAATCCGGAAAATGTCTGGTGTCCGCGGCGACGCGGGACGGCGTGACGTTGGTGGTCGCCTCGCTCAACGGCGGCGATTATTGGAACGATCACATCGCGCTGTATGAATACGGCTTTTCTAAGACCACTCGTATCACACCCGCCGTACCCGAACTGCCTGCCGTTACGGTTTTTGGCGGTACTGTCGGTACGGCGATACCGCAACCGGTTGCACCGCGTTCTTTCACGGTGCTGCAAGGGGAAGAGGTGACCTGCCGTGCCGAACTTTCACCGTATCTGTGGGCACCCGTGGAAGTGGGAGATCGCATCGGTACGTTGCGTTACGAGCGCGATGGCATCTGTGTTGACGAACAACCTTTAACGGCTGCTGTAACGGTGGCGGTGCGTGCACCGCTGAACTTTTTCGAAAAATGGAAACGGCAGTCAGCAACGTTGCTGACCGCCCTACTGGAGTAATCACTATGGCTATCACACGACTGCAAAAAATCCTGTCCGATCGCGGTGTGGCATCTCGCCGCAAAGCGGAAGAACTCATTGAGCAGGGCCATGTCCGCGTTAATGGGCATCCCACCAAACTCGGTGATAAGGCGGATGACCGCCGCGACGTCATTACGGTGCGCGGTAAACGCATTGATCCGCCGCCGGAGTTGCGGTATTTAATGTTACATAAACCGCGCGGTTATATCACCACACTCAGCGACGAAAGCGGCCGCAAATGCGTGGCCGATCTGGTTAAAGACGTCGGCACTCGCGTATACCCGATCGGGCGGTTGGATAAAGATTCCGAGGGCTTGTTGCTTTTCACCAATGACGGTGCTTTTTCCAATGCCATGATGCACCCGACCGCGCACGTTCCCAAGCGCTATCGTGTTACGGTACGTGCCGAGGTCACGGATGAGCAATTGTTGCGCTTTGAACAAGGGATTATGCTGGACGGCAAAAAGACGTTGCCTGCCGAGGCCACCGTTGTCAGCACGGAAAAAGAAACCGAGGATACCTACGCCCGTACCGTGCTGGAAATCGTGCTGTACGAGGGACGCAACCGCCAAATTCGCCGTATGTGCGAAGCGCTGGATCTGCCGGTTGTGCGTTTGAAACGCATCGCCATCGGCACGGTGAAACTCGGTATGTTGCCGGTGGGCAAATGGCGCGATCTCGATCCCAAAGAGGTGCGTGCCTTGCTGATGACGGCGCAAGTCAATGAAAAGATCGCGGCAAAATATATCAAAAACGGAAAAGGAGGTCAGAACCATGGTCGAAGTGCATCCCGCCGATAATCCAAAAACCGAAGCGTTGGCTCGCCTTGCGGGCGCGGACAAGCCCGTGCGCGCGATGGTGATGTCACAAAGCGGCCGCGAAATCGGCTGGGTCGTTTATGCGATCGAACGCGATACCATGGAATTGATCGCCTTGTATTCCGAAGAAGAATCGCTGGAAGAATTGTTGGTTCGCGCTTCGCTTAACGATGCCGTGAATGCGTTGGCGATTGATGCGGTTTGCCGAAACGTGGCGCATTTTGCGTTGCTGGAACGGCTTGGCTTTACTGCCACCAATGACACCTATACGATTTTCATTCCGGAGTTTTTTATGCGCCCGTGCAGTGGCTGTCACGGCGCTTGACGAAATTTGTACAGAAATCGTCTGTTTCTGCCGTTTTTCTGCGGCAAAAACACTTGTGTTTTCTTCTAATTTATAGTATACTGTAATCAAACATTATCATGGCGCAGGATGGTCTTTTTTAGAGCATTCGCTTTTAATGGAGGTTAAACGATATGAGCCAACAAGCGTCCAAGGCGCTGGAGCGTCTGGAACAGTTTTTTGATCAAGGAACGTTTGTGGAAATTGATCGCTTGATGCAGGATGGCGATATGCCGGTTCCGGTCGTCAGCGGTTACGGTTTCGTGAACGAATCGCCGGTCTATGCATTTGCGCAGGATCGCACCATATGCAGCGGTGCCGTCACCAAAGCACACGCCGCCAAGATCCGCAGCGTCTATCGTCTGGCCGCGCAAAACGGCGCTCCCGTTGTCGGTTTGTTCGACAGCGACGGTGCCCGCCTTGGCGACGGTATTGATGCGATGGATGCCATTGCTGAGATTTTGGCCGCTTCCAACGACCTGTCGGGCGTAGTCCCGCAACTCGCGGTCGTGTTGGGCGCTTGCGTCGGTTCTTCCGCTTTGATCGCGGCGGCCGCCGACGTGGTGATTGCCGCCGAAGGCGCTGATTATTATCTCAACGTCGGTGATGACAACAGCAAGGCCGACGTTGTGGCAGAGAATGCCGACGTTGCTATCGCCAAAGCGCGTGACTTGCTCGGCTACCTGCCATCCAATAACTTGGCAACCGCAGCGATGTATGAAACCGTGTTGCCCGCCACGAGCGATGATGCGGTGAAAATGCTGGTTGATGACGGTTCGTTGTTCACGTTGCATAGCGATGACGTGGCGGCGTTTGCTCGTATCGACGGCGCCCCCTGCGGTATTGTCACGCTGAAAGGCGAACCGATCTCCTGCTGTGCCGCTTCTCGTGCAGCGCGTTTCGTTCGCTTGTGCGACAGTTTCTCATTGCCGGTCATCACGGTGGTGGATGCCACCGCGTTTAAGGGTCTGAAATGTGCCTCCAAGATCACGCAAGCGTATGCCGAAGCAACCACCGCTAAGATCACGCTGATCACCGGCAAGGCCTACGGTGCCGTTTACGTTGCAGTCGCGGGCAAATTTGCAGGTGCGGATGCCGTGCTTGCTTGGCCGGATGCTTCCATTGCACCGCTCGCCCCCGAAACCGCTATCCACATTGTGTGGAAAGATCGTTTGGCAGCCATGGCGGATCCTCAAAAAGACCGCGAAGCGTTGGCTGAAGAATACCGCAAGACCTGTTGCAACGCCGAACTGGCGGCAGCACAAGGTGCGGTTACCGATATCGTGACACCGGGACAGACCCGCGAACGTGTATCCGCGTTCCTTGAAATGCTCTCCGGCAAACGTGTCAGTAAATTACCGAAGAAACACGCGAACATTCGCTTATAATGGGCTGTTGCCTGCATGTGAAAGGAAGGTTTGAAAATTATGAAACGTTTTAACATCACCGTCAACGGCAAGGCCTATGACGTTCAGGTAGAAGAAGTCGGCGG
>JAZOQQ010000060.1:0-4961 GCA_045656165.1 Acutalibacteraceae bacterium | reverse complement strand
TTGGCTCACAGAACGACATGGCTACGATCCGACTTCATCCCCGGCATGACCATTCTCAACCCTGCCGATGCGACCGAAGCAAAAAAAGCGGTGTTCGCCGCAGCCAAACACGACGGCCCGGTTTATCTGCGTTTCGGTCGTTTGGCCGTGCCGGTCATTTTTGACGAGAACGAATATGATTTTGAGATCGGCAAGAGCGTACAGCTCACCGAAGGCAACGACGTTACCATTATCGCCACCGGTCTGATGGTCAACGAGGCATTAATTGCCGCTGAAACCCTCAAAAACGAAGGGATCGCTGCTCGCGTGATCAACATGGCAACCATTAAGCCGATTGACAGCGAAGCAATCCTGCGCGCCGCTAAAGAGACCGGCGCAATCGTTACGGCTGAAGAACATTCTGTCATCGGCGGTTTGGGAAGCGCGGTTGCCGAAGTGGTATGTGAAACCACGCCGGTTCCGGTGCTGCGTGTCGGTGTCATGGATACTTTCGGCAAATCCGGTCCTGCCGTTGATCTGCTGAAACTTTACGGTTTGTCTGCCGAGCATATTGTTGAAGAAGCGAAAAAGGCGGTTGCCCTTAAGGCATAATCCGCGCGGGTTTCGCCACACTATGCGGTGAGACAGGAGGTTTGCACAATGTCTGTCAATAAAAAGAAAACCGAAAAACGACCGTTTCGTTATTCGAAAACCGTACGGATACTTTCCGGAATCGGCGCTTCCCTTTTGGCGTTAATCGGCGTTTTCTGTGTTGTCATTTCCAATCCGCTGAGTGGATTTACCATTCCGGGCATTCATTTCACGGGTGATGTTTTCTTTGATCCAAACGCAGATGTCGACGTTACGCAAGATGATGACGAGCAAGAAGGCGTTACGGTAGATCCGTCGGAATACGAAAAGGCGAATTCGGTTTTGGAATTGCCGCTTCGCGGTAACGAGAGTGGGATCCGCAATATTTTGTTAGTCGGTGTGGACAGCCGTAAAAACGATTTTTCCGGATTGTCGGATACCAACATCATTTTGTCCATCAATGACAAAACCAAAACGGTGAAAATGATCTCGTTGTTGCGCGACGTATGGGTCTCTATTCCCGGCCGTGACAAAGACGGTGACGGACAAGATGATATTTGCAAATTAAACACCGCGTACGCCTACGGCCGTCACAAACTGCAACGGCAAATGATCGTGCAAAACTTCCGCATGGATATTGACGATTATATCGGTGTTAACTTTAAGGTGTTGCCCGAACTTATTGATGCCATGGGTGGTTTGGATATTGAACTAACCGCCAAGGAAATCACGCAGATTCCCGAAAAAGGATGTCGAATCTCGGTTCGCAACCCCGGTTTTATCCAAATGCAAGGTCAGCCGGGTGTGCATCACCTTGATGGATTCCAGGCAATGGAATACGCGCGCATCCGCAAGATCGACAGTGATTTCAAGCGCACCGATCGTCAGCGCGAGGTGGTATCGTTACTGTTGGAAAAAGCAAAAGGCATGAACTATACACAGTTATTGAACATTGTGTATAAAGCCGCCGCCAGTGTGGATACCAACATGTCAACGGACGAACTCATTGAGTTTGCCGCCAATGCCATGACGTATAAGACCTATACCATTGAAAGCGGTTATCACATTCCGCAACAAGGTGAATTTCTGTATACGACGATTGAAGGTAAAGGTAGCGGCATTCTCCTTAAAGACCAAAAGAAGATCGTGCAAGATCTGCACACGTATATTTATGGGTAAAAAAACGCCCCCGACCAAACGGTCGGGGGCGTTGCTTATTAGTGGCGGATACGAATGGCGTTGTGCAGATTTTTGACGGTGACGGAGGTATCTCCGACCGCATGCTCGCCGTCCAACGACCAGTCGATCGGTTCATCCATGGTGAAGGTCACCTCGGATGCTTTGAAAAAGTCAAACAATTCGGGATCAAAATCACCGCTGTTAATTGACGAAATAACACGACCGATCTCCGCGGGATTCATGGGACGACGCACCAAAATGATCTCAAACAAGCCGTCACTCATATCTACGATACCGGCATTCAGGCGAACCAAACCTGCCACCGACGTGGAGTTGCATACCGCGCCGAAAAGATAGTCACCTCGATATGTTTTACCATCGGCAGTAACGGTGATCTGGTGCGTTTGAATGGTGGAAAACAGTTCTTTGGTTCCCTCCAACAAATACGCAAAATGACCGAGCGCGTTTTTGTTCACCTGTGGAGCGCTGTAAGAAGCGGCGGTAAAAATGCCAAACGACGCAATATACGAGAAGTGACGAGTATTATTGAAAAGGCCAACGTCCATCGCGTCTTCGTGTCCGTTTATAATATCTCGCAAAGCAGCGGTCGGTTGGGATTTCAGGTGCATGCTATTGGCAAAATCATTGGTACTGCCCGTGGGAATGTAACCGACAGGAACAGCGACTTCACAAGCCAGCAAACCGTCGATCACTTCGTTTAGGGTACCGTCACCGCCACAGCAAACAACCAAATCATGGGAAGGTGCCAGTTCCTGTGCCATGCGTTTCGCATCGCCGCGCGCACCGGTAATATGAACAGATGGAATATATCCCGCTCGACACAAATCGTTAACCAGCGTGAACAAGGCATTTTTACCTTTCGTGGTACCGGCAACCGGGTTAACAATCAGCAACACTTTCTGCATGATATTCGCTCCTTTACGTGTGGTGTATATATAGTATATAACATTTTAAATAAGGGCGCAAGAATCACTTGAAATTTTTTCTTTTTTATTGACAGAATTCTTTGAAAAGAGTACAATATCTTGTTGTATAATGAGTAGAAGGGGGCACACAATGGGTTGGCCTTTTCGTAAAAAAGCAGACAAGCAGCCATCTGCCGCTGTGGCTTTGGACGGCAAGTTGATTACATACGCCGTTCGTCGTGAGCCGAACGGCGAAGTCGTGATCGGTAAAGACGGACGCATTTGTGCGGCAACCGAAACATTAGAGTTGAGGTTTTCCAACGGGTCTGTTCCCTTTGCTTGCCCTGTGGCATCCATGGAATACGGCGATTTAATGAGCCGTAACGGTGTGCTGATTACCGGTGACGATACCGTAACTAATAAGCGTGTCACCGTGGTTGCGTACTACAAATATTATCGTTAAGAAAGGTTAGGTACGGATTATGCGCGTTTCGGCATACAAAAAAAAGATTGGTGCCGCTTTGCTGGCGTGTTTCTTACTGCTTCTCCCTACCCTGTCGGTTTCGGCCGCACCGGAAGAGAACGAAGAAATGGACTACGTGATTTTGGTTTCGGAATCCTCTCTTGAAAATGACGAGATTTACTACTATTCCGAAGGTGAAAAGAAAACGGCAAAAGATATGGAATGGTCCAATAACGGTATCAACAAGCATGCCTTGCGACTGGATGGTAAAACGCAGTATTTGCGTTTATCCACCGCGGCAGCTTCCGAGTTTGACGAGTTCACGTTCTCCGGTTGGTTTTACTGGTTTGGCACGCCGGAGGCCGGTGTAACCGACAAAGAAATGCCGACACAACGGCTGTTCCATTTTTCAAAAAACGATCACTATTACATTTCGTTGACACCGCACGCAATGGATGCGGAAACCGGCATGAACGGCTTGGAACTGCGCATTGAGAACGGAAAAGATGAGCCGATATCGCTTTTTCACACGGTAGAAGGCACCGTGTCATCGGCCTATCCGACAGAAGCTTGGCATCACGTTGCTCTCACCGTATCGGATACGGAGATTGTGTTGTATATTGACGGCACGGTATACGCCAAACAAGAAATGGAGAATTTCTCCGCCGCATCTCTCAACCGTTTCGTTGTGGGCGCCGATTTGAAGGGCGCGTATACCTACGGCGGTTTGGTGGATGATACGCTGATTTACAACCGAGCGTTGGAAGCAAACGACGTGTTACTTCTTATGCAAAACGAAGATCCAAAAGATGGTGCAACGCCAACAACCAAGGCGGAAATTTTAGCCACTCGCCCCAAAACGACGGTAACGCAAAACAACATTTCAGAGCAAACGCGCATTCTCGGTATGACACCGCTGGTCTTTGCCGTTCTCGGAGTCACCATCGTGTTAGCAGTTGCCGCTGCACTACTGCTGGGCCTGCGTTTTAAGAAAAGCCGCGCTTTGCCGGAGGAGGATCACCCGTGAAAAAAATATTGATGGCTTTGTTGTGTGCAACCGTTGTGTTTGTCTGCGTTCCGACGGCATTTGCTTTAACGCCAACGAACGATGACATTGTCTTTGAAGACGAGGAAGGCACGGATATCTCTGATCCTGCCGACAAACAAGACGAAGCGAATACGGAAACGGCAGATCCGACCAAACAGACATATGAATTAACAGCACTTGCCGACGGCACGGTTGTATTCACACCGAAATCACCGGCTGCTTTTTGGGAAGCGCCGACGCTGAAGACCGGTGAATTTTACACCAAATCGGGGCAGTTGATTTTCCACAATCGCACAAAAACATCGCAAGAGATACAGTTACAAGCCGTGGCGTTTCCATATGAAAACGAAGAGGCGCTTCGCTATTTAAACCACTTACACCTCACGGTTATGAGCGGCCACACCGTTTTATACGAAGGTCCCTACAGCCGCATTAATGACGACACGAGTTTCAACCTGAAAACAACGCTGGAATCGGGCACTTGGGTCGGTTATACCATCCGGTTACGTTGTGACTACAATTATACCGGTTCGGGTTTAGGTGCACAGGATGTGATCCGCTGGGAATTCTCATCTGTTACCCCTACCGCCGCTGACGATCAAGTGCATTTTGACGACCAAGCGTTACTGGAAGTGGTACTTGCTTGTGGTATCGCCGTGATCGTGTTAGCCGCCATTTTCTTATATGATCGTTTCTGGCGCGCACGCCGATAATCAAACGATACAAAAAACGACGCAATCCCATTCACCGAAGCGGCGGTTTTTAATTTGTTTTT
>JAZOQQ010000059.1:0-3135 GCA_045656165.1 Acutalibacteraceae bacterium | reverse complement strand
GAAGCGGTGCCGATGCAAATGCCGTGGTACCACACTTCGTCGTTGCCGAGCGTATCGTGCGCAAAGGCCGACCACGCCAGTACGTCGTGCGATTCTTTGACGCCGATGGTGTTGTATGTGCCGTCACTCTTGCCGTGACAGCGTGTATCGACCACCAGCACGTTGAAGCCCGCTTTTTGGTACGGCGGGGCAAAGTAGTAGGAATATACCAAGCTTTCGCACCGACCGGGGAGAATTAACACACAGCGTTTGGCGCCGAAATCAAAATATTCGCCGTATAACTGAAAACCGTCGCTTTCAATGTGTACATCGCGCACACGGTCACGGTGAGCATCCGCCCACGCAATGCCGGCGTTCCACATGGCGAGTTGCTCTTCATTTTCAGGAGCGGAGCAAACACGGCCCCATTTTTCGGGAGTGGTGCGTACGAGTTGTTCGCGATACACACGTTTGGAAATGGGATAGGTATAGATCAGCATGGCGGCAAGGCCGCTGACGGCTAAAAAGCCGATGCATCCCACAACGATCCAAAAAATATACATAAACGCCCTCCAGCAAACACAGAATGGTAGTATATGCAGCACAATATGCGTCATTATAGCATATCTTGTGAGTGATTTCACCTGTTTTGTCGAAAAAAATTAAAATTTGTTGAAAACAGGTGCGGTGTATGGTAAACTGTATGATATGTATATAGAGTTATTACGGTATATACGGAGGGGAACGTATGTCGAGTTTTGCAATTATTCCGGATACGTCATGTGATCTTTCGCGCGTGTTGCGCGAACGGTTCGGTATTGACGATTATATCAGTGGACTGGTATATTTCCCGGACGGACGTTGTGAGAAATGCGATCTGGATTGGGAGCGCTATGACCCGAAAGAATTTTTTGAGTCGATGCGGGATAAAAATGTGTCGTACAAAACGTCGTGTGCGCCGATTGGTGATATTATCGAGGTGTTTGAACGACAGTTGAAGGCGGGCAAAGATATTTTATGTATCACGCTGTCATCGGCCTTGTCGGGTACATTCCAAACGTGTGAAATGGCGAAGCAAGAGTTGCTGGTAAAATATCCGGAGCGCAAGATCATTTGCATTGACTCGTTGCGGTATTCCACAGCGCTGTCCATGTTGACCATTGAAGCGGCGATCAAGCGTGAGGAAGGACTTTCGCTGGAAGAGACGGCGGCATACATTGACCGCCATAAGCACCGCTTACACCAGATCGGTCCGATGGACGATTTGTTTTTCTTGTGCAAAACAGGGCGTATTTCTAACTTTAAAGCGTTTTTCGGCACATTGGTAGGTATCAATCCTATGGCGGATTTCTCGCGCATGGGATTGGCGGAAGTGCTGGGCAAATTCAAGGGCAAGAAAGCGGCGTTTGATGCGGTTATTCAATACATGCGCCGTACGATTCAAAACCCGCAGGATCAGATCTTGTTTATTGCGCACTCCAACCGTCCGGCAGCGGCGGAACTGTTGCGCGACATGATTGTCAAAGAGTTTAACCCGAAGGAAGTGATCATCAACCACGTGGGCATGTCTTGCGGTGTGTCCATCGGGCCCGGTTTATGTGCGGCATTTTACTGGGGTGACGAGATCAGTGAAGATATGTCGCGCGAAAAAGCTATTATGGCTGAGATCATGCAAAATCAAAAATAAAAAGAGGGGATTTTGATGAGAGATTTTATCATTTTCGGTGACTCCACTTGCGATCTTAACAAGGAATTGCGTGAGCAGTACGGTATTGAGTACGTTACCATGAATTTTACCATCGGTGACGACGATGCCGAATATGCGGCAACGCTTGACTGGGAGTTCCACTCGGCACAAGAGCATTACAATATTATGCGCGCCGGTAAGCGTGTGTTTACCACGCAAGTTCCCAAAACGTTGTATTACGAGCGGTTTAAAGAGGCATTGGCATCGGGAAAAGACGTGCTGTATATTTCCTGTTCGTCAGCATTGTCGGCTTCGATCAAGACGGCGATGCTGGTAGCATCCGAACTGAAAGAAGAGTTCCCCGACGGGGACGTGTTCTGCGTGGACTCGCTGATCAGTTCGCTCGGTCAGGGCTTCTTGTTGATGGAAGCATCCAAACAGCGTGCAAAGGGCTTATCTGCCGCTGAAACGGCTCAATACATAGAGGATATTCGCTTAAAAGTCAACCAGTGCGGAACGGTGGAATCCATGGAATATCTGCGCCGCGCCGGTCGTGTAAAAGCATCTAAAGCGTTTTTTGGCAACCTGTTTGGTGTAAAGCCCATCATTATTTCGGACAGAAAGGGCCAAAACTTCGCCTATAAAAAAGTAAAGGGCACCGCCAATGCGCGCGTTGCCATTGCCGATCACATCGTGAATGCGGCAAATGGCGTGTATGACACCTTGTTTCTCTCGCATGCCGATTGTTTACAGGAGATCGAGTTGTTACGCGACGAGATCCTTAAAAAAGCACCGTTTAAAGAAGTCGTTATGGGTTATATCGGCCCGATCGTCGGTGCTTCGGTAGGACCCGGTACCGTGATCGCGTTTACGTTCGGTGAAGAAGTGACGATTGAAGGGAATGAATGATTCGTGCAGCAGTTTATTGACGGTATCATGCTCAGCGAGCTGTTTACCGCCGGTTACCGTAATTTAAGGAAAAACATGTCGGTGATCAATGATCTGAACGTATTTCCTGTTCCGGACGGCGACACCGGCACCAATATGGCGCACACGTTCGGCAGCGGATTAGCGGCTGCTCAAGTGACGGAGTCGGTAGGCGTTTATGCAAAATCGTTGGCACGCGCGGTGTTATTGAGTGCGCGCGGAAACTCCGGCGTCATCTTCTCGCAGTTTATCGGCGGTTTTGCGCGCGGTGTGGAAGGTAAGGAGCAGTTGTGTTTTGCGGATATGGCCGAGGCATTTCGCTTTGCTGAGGAAGATGCTTACAAATCCATTTTGACGCCGACCGAGGGCACCATGTTGACAGTCATTCGGGAGGCGGCGGATTTCTTGGCGGAGAAAGCTGCTGATTTCATTGATTTTACAGAAGGCACGGATGCGTTGATCGCCTGTATGAAAGATACGTTGGCACGCACACCGGATATGCTTCCCGTTTTGAAAGAGGCGGGTGTGGTAGACAGCGGCGC
>JAZOQQ010000058.1:0-8198 GCA_045656165.1 Acutalibacteraceae bacterium | reverse complement strand
TCTCGGCGTTTTAGATCATCACGAATGCTTTTAACAAACGAAACCGAATCGGGACGACGGTGATCACCATACGCCCCTTCTACGCGATACGTCGTAATTTCAAGCGGCGTGTGGTTATCAAGCAAGACCGTAACCGTTCCGTGTTGCAAGCCGGTAGGAATAACAAGATATTCCCGAAATACCTTCATTGTCTCGTCCGGTGTGGCATCGGTACAAACATCCCAATCATGCGGTTCAATACCGAGCAAACCGTCTCGCACACAGCCACCGACTACATACGCTTCAAAACCGCATTTTTCCAAGATCGACATCGCTTTGACAACATATTGCGGAAGTTTCATACCCACACCACCTTTCTTCCATAGTATACCATCATAAAATCTTCCTGTAAAGCAGGAAACACATTGACAAGTATTCGACAAATATAGTATGATAGACACATATCTTGAATTTGTGAAATGGATGGTGTGTGTCATGGGACACAAAGATACGAAGAAAAATGGCGGTGCCCATAAAATCGGTCGCTTTATTGGTCGATTCTTTGCGGTTCTCGGTACCGTTGTTTTATGTCTGTTAATCATCGCGACGAGTTTTTGCGCTGTACTTTGCCTGGGGCCATCCCCAACAGCACGTAACATGTTTGTCACAACCGTTATGGAAACCAGCGCGTTAAAATTCATACCCTCTCTTTTCTTATCAAAAGACGAGGTTGAGGACATTATCAGCGGTAACAGCGTAGCTGAATTTGAAGAAAGTACCGACAGCAGCGTCGAGTTTACAGACAGCGAGGTTTCAAAAGATACCATTGAGGTAATCGACATTGCCGGCCCGTCTTATGCGGGAAAAATGATGATTGTCCACGATCCGTCGCGCGTTAAAGTTGCTTCACTCAACTCGTTCAGCAACGAGATTGATGGCAAAACTATCGTGCGATTTGCCAAAGAAAATAACGCGATTGCCGCGGTAAACGGCGGCGCTTTTTCGGATGAAAACGGTTTTGGAAGCGGTGGGCTTCCGCTCGGCATCGTTATCCGCGACGGCAAACTCATTTGCGGCGGCCCCGGCACGACCGCATCAATCGTTGCTTTTGACAAAGATAATCACTTGATCGTCGGTAAAATGTCAGCACAAGAAGCGTTAGATCGCGGCGTACGCGACGCGCTCAGTTTCGGCCCTGCTTTTATCGTTAACGGCGAGCCCGCTGAAGTATCCGGTACCAGCGGTGGCGTTAATCCTCGCACGGTTATCGGTCAACGCGCAGACGGTGCGGTGCTGATTATGGTTATCGACGGTCGTCAGGCACATAGCTTAGGCGCCACTTACAAGGATTGCATTGATGTCATGCTCAAATACGGAGCCATTAATGCCGGTAATCTTGATGGCGGAACATCAACCGCTATGTACTATAACGGTGAGATCATCAACAGCTGTGCATCGTTATACGGCCCGCGCTACATCCCGACCGCCTATATCGTGGTTTGAGAGGAGGTACTGATATGACAGAGGATAACTTGATTTTAGAAGATGTACAAGAGTTGGATGAAGAAATCGTTGAGCAGACTGCCGTTGACGATTCTGATTCCTACTTAGCCGAAGCAATCATCGTCCCCGAAGACGATACGATCTTAGCAGAAGATACCGTCATGGAAGTGCCGGTTTGCACGGAAGAGGTAACTTTAAAGCCACGCAAAAAGCATTTGTTTTGGAAAGTGCTTTCGATTTGCTTTGCACTGGTCATGGTGTGCACAGCGGTAGGTTTATGGTTCTTCTACAAACACTTGGAAAATTATGAAGCCGCCACCCCCGGCGCTGCGTTGAACAACTATATTCAATGGGTTCAAGATAAAAACTTTGAGGCCATTTACAACGTTTCGGATTTTGAAGAAACCATTCTGAACACCAAAGAAGAATATCTGCGCTACCTTGCTCGTATTTATGACGGAGATATGTCCGCGCTCACCGTGCGTGAGAAAGTAACATCGACCGACACGCAAAAAGATTACTCCTTATACGTTGATAACAAGCGTATCGGTGGGTTAACGTTAATCAAAAACCCCGAATGGGGCGAAACCGCTTGGAATTATATTACCGAGTTGCAATATCAACCTCAAACATTAATATACGCATCCGATGAAATTGCCAAAATTACCGTGAACGGTGTTGACACTGCCATTTTAAACCTCCCTGGCGAAGCGGCAAGTGAAACGCTTCTCGGCGGCGTGGAAGACCCCGAAATTCTCCCGAAAGTTTACGCATACAAGTTGGATAACTTATTAAATCCGCCCTTAATCGAAGGTTGGTCTTTAAGTGGCGAGGCGTGTGTTGTAACCGCTAAGGATGAAACCGCTTATCACTTATCTTACGCCGTTTCAGACAAAACACGAACCGAACGCGAGGAAATCGCCAAAGAAGCCGCTTTCACCTATGCCAAATTTGTGGCACGCGATGCCGGAAGTGGTGCGGTTCTGAAGTTGATTCACAAGGAAAGTGACCTGTATACGACCATTAAGAACTTCAGCAATTATTGGTTTACCGGCCACGACTCGCATCGTTTTGAGGATGTTAAGATCAGCGACTACACCCAATACAGCGCCAAGGATTTCTCTTGCAGCGTATACTTCCAGCCGGTTTATACGCGTAAAGGGAAACCGATTAAAACCGCGCCTTTCCAATGCCGCCTTTCTTTCATTGAAGAAGACGATGAGTGGAAACTGGTGTCACTAATCAACGTCATCCTTCCAACCGACGAGACCGAAGAAACGAAATAATAACTCTAAGCGGTGCCAAGCGGCACCGCTTTTTTATTTTCTATAAAAGAAAAATCATAAACCCTCTTGTTTTCTCGGCAAATTTTGGTATAATATTCGTTATGAGTAAATCAGAAAGTGAAGGGAACTTTACGATGAAACGAAATGAGATTGCTTCCGTATATGCCGATGCAGCCGTTTTAGGCGGTCAGGAACTGACGGTTTGCGGTTGGGTACGCACCTTGCGTCAATCCAAATCGCTCGGTTTTATTGAACTCAATGACGGTAGTTGCCAACGTAACCTGCAGGTAATTATCGAAGAATCGAAACTGGATAATTTTGAAGACATTTGCCACCAGAATGTCGGTGCTGCTTTGCGCGTACACGGTACGTTATTGCTGACGCCTGATGCGAAACAACCCTGTGAACTTCACGCAACTGCTATTGAAGTAGAAGGTGCTTCCACTCCGGATTACCCATTACAGAAAAAGCGTCATTCAATGGAGTTCTTGCGTACAATCGCTCACCTGCGTCCGCGCACCAATACGTTTAGCGCCGTATTCCGTGTTCGATCGGTGGCGGCATATGCCATTCATCGCTTTTTCCAGGAACGGGGATTTGTCTATGCACATACTCCGCTCATCACCTCCAGCGACTGTGAAGGCGCCGGTGAGATGTTCCATTTGACGACGTTGGATATGAACGATATCCCGCGCACCGAAAGTGGCGAAGTTGATTATTCGCAAGACTTCTTTGGAAAGCACACCTCCCTTACCGTTTCCGGCCAATTAGCAGGCGAATGTATGGCTATGGCTTTCGGTAAAATTTATACTTTCGGCCCCACTTTCCGCGCTGAACGTTCCTATACTGCTCGTCATGCCGCGGAATTCTGGATGATCGAACCTGAAATCGCGTTTGCAGATTTGCAAGACAATATGGATTTAGCACAGGATATGATTATTTACGTTGTATCCTATTTGTTGGAGCACTGCCCGGACGAATTGCAATTCTTCAACAACTTCTTTGATAAGAGTTTGTTGGAACGCTTACATGCACTCGTCAACTCCGATTTCACACACATCACTTACACAAAAGCAATTGAAATTTTGGAAGAACACAAAGATGAGTTTGAGTATCCGGTATACTGGGGTTGCGATCTGCAAACCGAGCACGAGCGCTATCTTACCGAACAGGTTTACAAAATGCCCGTGTTTGTCACCGATTACCCGAAAGAAATCAAGGCGTTCTACATGCGCTTAAATGACGACGGAAAGACCGTTGCCGCAATGGACCTGTTGGTTCCCGGTGTCGGCGAAATCATCGGCGGCAGTCAGCGTGAGGAACGTTTGGAACTGTTAGAAGCGCGTATGAACGAGTTAGGTCTTGCGCCCGAAGATTATTGGTGGTATTTGGATCTTCGCCGTTATGGTGGTGCCAAACACTCCGGTTTCGGTCTTGGCTTTGAGCGCTTAATTTTGTACGTCACCGGCATGGCTAACATCCGCGACGTCCTCCCTTTCCCCCGCACGACCGGTTCTGCCGATTTCTGATTTTTTGTATTTTTGAAAACCCTGTCCGTTATTGGACAGGGTTTTCTTTTGATTTTTAACGAGTTTTTAAATATTTTTTGCAAGATTTAAAAATTTAACTTGCAAAATGGCATAACATATATTACAATGTCATAAGCACAAGAGAGGAGTCGTTTTACCTTGTCTACTTTAGCATCTATGAGTAAAACCGAATTACAAGAACGTTTGGTTGCCGCCAAATCGGAATTTGAAAACTATAAGGCGCGCGGTCTGCAATTGGATATGTCCCGCGGCAAACCGGGACCCGATCAGATGGAACTGAGCATGCAACTGGCCGAGTGCGTAAATTCGCGTACCGGCGCTACCGCGGCCAATGGTGTTGACGTGCGCAACTACGGTGTGCTGGAAGGCATTCCGGAAGCGCGCGAACTCTTTGGCCAGATCTTGGGTTTCCCGGCTTCCAATATCATTGTCGGTGGCAACTCCAGCTTAAATATGATGTTTGATTATATCGCCCAAGCATACACGAGTGGCTTGTGCGGTCATACCCCGTGGTGCAAACTGGACGAAGTCAAGTTTCTGTGCCCCGTTCCCGGCTACGACCGCCATTTTGCAGTAACGGAGCATTTTGGTTTCACCTTAATTCCTGTACCAATGAACGCCGAAGGTCCTGTGATGGATGTTGTTGAGGAACTGGTGAAAGATCCTGCTGTTAAAGGCATGTGGTCAATCCCGATGTATTCAAATCCCAATGGCATTACCTATTCCGATACAACCGTGCGTCGCTTGGCGCGATTACAACCGGCCGCGCTCGATTTCCGTATCATTTGGGATAACGCTTATTGCGTACACCATCTCAATGATACGCCCGACACATTACTGAACATTTACGAAGAAGCAAAATCCGTCGGCAATGAAGATATCGCAGTCTGCTTCACGTCCACCTCCAAAATCAGTTTCCCCGGTTCCGGTGTTGCTGCGTTAGGTGCGAGCGATGCCAATATTGCAGATATTAAGAAGCGTTTAACGGTACAAACCATCGGCTATGACAAACAAAACATGCTTCGACACACACGCTTTTTTAGAGATATCGACGGTGTTCGGGAACATATGAAACTGCACGCAGCCATCCTGCGCCCCAAGTTTCAAATCGTTTTGGAAACACTCAGCCGCCGCTTAGGCGAGTTGGAAATCGCATCGTGGCATGAACCGAACGGTGGCTAATTTGTTTGCGTAGAGTTATTAAACGGATGCGCTAAAGCGGTCGTTGCTATGTTAAAAGATGCCGGTGTCGTTTTAACGGGCGCCGGTGCAACACATCCCTATCACAACGACCCGAACGATGCTACCTTACGTTTAGCTCCCACCTATCCTTCGTGCGAGGAATTACAAGTTGCGATCGAAATGTTCTGTATTTGCGTGGAGATCGTCAGCATTCAAAAATTACTCAACAGTTAACATTGGGCGCCGTGAATTTCACGGTGCCTTTTTTTGTGATTTCATCGTTGACAATTGTGACTATATCTTATATAATAAATTTTATATAAAACCATATTGCGATATGGAATGGAAAAGATGGAGGACAAACCGATGAAGCGAACACCCAAAGCAGTATTTTTCATCGTGGCAGTGCTCATCATCGCCTTAGCGTACACCGCATTCGCCGGTGTGTATACGCAATACGGCGATCGCCTCGATACTGTCATCCGCGGTGCTGGCGACATTCGTACCGGTATTGATATCAACGGCGGTATTGAAGTCACCTTTGCGCCTGCTGACGATAAGATCGACGCTACCGATGCGCAGATTGATGCCATGAAAGAGGTTATCGTACGCCGTATGTTAGCCAAAAACATCACCGACTACGAGGCCTATACCGATATGGACAACGATCAAGTCGTTATTCGGTTCCCGTGGCAAAGCGGTGAAACAAAATTTGACGCCGCCTCTGCTATCGAGGAACTCGGCAAAACGGCTATGTTGGAGTTCTACTTGGATCAGTTGGAATCCTCCGGATTGCCGACCGAAAAACCCGGTAAAGAAGATTTTGTGTTGAGCGGTTCTGCCGTTGCTTCCGCTTCCCCCGGCTATGACCAAGAAAAAGATACCTATTTGGTTTCGCTTGAAATGAACGCAACCGGTAAAGAGGCTTTTTCAAAAGCAACCGAAAAGCAAGCCAAACTCAACGCAGGCAAGTCGGATCCGCAGTACACCATTTCGATTTGGTTAGATGACGAGTGCATTTCAAACCCGACGGTTAATGAGCATATTGCAAATGGTCAAGCACAGATTAGCGGCAGCTTCCAAGAGTATGCCGACGCTTTGAATTTGTCGCAGTTGATCAACTCCGGCTCCTTGCCCTTTAGCATCACGACCAAGAACACCACAACGGTTACCGCTACCTTGGGCGAACGCGCAATGGAAATTATGATCATCGCCGGTATTATCGCGTTCATCTTGATCGCGATCTTTATGATCGTTTACTATCGCTTACCCGGTATTGTTGCGGTTATCGCTCTGCTGGGTCAAGTTGCAGGTTCGATCGCTGTCGTTTCGGGCTACTTCCCCTTCTTTGACAGTTTCACCCTTACCTTACCCGGTATCGCCGGTATCATCCTCTCTATCGGTATGGGTGTTGATGCCAACATTATTACGGCGGAACGTATTAAAGAACAAATCCGCGGCGGTCGTACGATTGATGGCGCAATCAAAAATGGTTGTAGCGAGTCCTTCTCAGCCATCTTTGACGGTAACGTTACCGTCATCATCATTTCGCTTGTTTTGATGGGCGTGTTCGGCCCTGCCGACAGTTTCTTCGCCAAGATCCTCAAGCCCTTCCTCTTTATGTTCCCTGTATCCGCCAGCGGCGCTGTGTATTCCTTCGGTTACACGTTGCTCGCCGGTATCATCTTCAACTTCCTTATGGGCGTAACTTGCTCGCGCTTGATGCTTAAATCGGTATCGCGCTTCAAGTTCCTCCGTAAACCCTGGTTGTTAGGAGGTAAGCGTGACGATGCTTAAGAATTTTGATTTTATTGCCAAGCGCAAATTGTTTTTGTATATTTCTCTCGCGCTGATCGCCGTCGGTTTGATCGTCAATATCTTCCTTGGTGTTGAGTTGGACATCCAATTCAAAGGCGGTACGTTGCTGCAATACACCTACGAAAATCAGTTGGATAAAGTCGCGGCAACAGAATTTATTCATGAAAAGTTTAAGAATGCCGACATCAACATTACTGACAACGGCGAAAGCGGACTGCCTACTATCGCGATCTCGCTTCCGGATGAGATTGATGTTAAAACGCAAACCACGTTTGTGGAAGAACTGCAGAAGAAATTCCCCGACAGTAAGATCACCTCAACCAAGACGAACTCGTTGCAACCCTCTTACAGTCGCACGTTCTTTGCCAAATGCTGTGTCGCGATTTTGATCGCCTCGCTCTTCTTGGTTGTTTACGTTGGTTTCCGTTTCCGTAAAATTGGCGGTGTTTCGGCCGGTGTCATGTCGTTACTCGCCTTGTTGCACGACATCCTGCTTGCGTATTTTGTCTTTGTTATCTTCCGTATTCCGCTCAACGATAACTTTGTGGCGGTGGTACTCACCATTCTCGGTTACTCGCTTAACGACACCATCGTCATTTACGACCGCATCCGCGAAAATCGCTTAAAAATGGACAAGAAAACGCCTATCAGCGACATTGTCAATGTTAGCTTGCGTCAGACGTTTGGTCGTACATTGAACACCTCCATATGCACCTTGGTTGCCATTGGAACGGTGGCGGTTGCAGCACTTATTTTCTCGTTGGATTCTATCACCAGTTTTGCAATCCCGATGTCCGTTGGTGTTGTTTGCGGCTTCTATTCCTCTACTTTCCTTTGCGCACCAATGTGGGCTTTATGGGTTGAGTTTTCGGAAAAGCAT
>JAZOQQ010000057.1:0-3414 GCA_045656165.1 Acutalibacteraceae bacterium | reverse complement strand
CTAAGTCGGCCGGTTTGCCGAATGCCTTGAAAATTTCGCGTTGCATATCCGGCAAGCCCTCGAAATTTCGGTCATCCCAACTGGCCTTGTCACGCACGATCGCCCATTCGTGACCGCCGCGCGCCACCAAAAGCGGAGACGGATCGCTGGTTGTCCAATAATCCCAGTAAACAATCACAGCGCGACGATCCAAGTCTTTCATGGCTTCGGGATGCGCACAGATCATATCGTCGTATACCAACGGCGTAATGCCTTTTTGGCAAACGTAATCGATCAATTCGTTAATGAAGTGCGTATACAGGCCGCCTTTGCCGTGTTCTTTGACGTATGCGGCACATTTCGGGCATTTACCGAGTTGGCGAGTTTCGTCTCCACCGATATGCAGATACCGAATGTCGGGATGCGCCTCCACGTACATATCGATCAACGATTTGGAAAAACGCAACGCATCCGGATGCAACGGACACAACTGATCCGGCAGGTCTTGCTCTTCACGCAGGTACGCGAGCGACGGCTGATTCAACAAGAAATTTAAGTGGCCATACGTTTGAATAAGCGGGATCACGGTAATGCCTTCTGCTTTTGCCGCCTCCAACAGTTGTTTGTGTTCCGCCGCGGTAAGCACAAACGGATTCTGCGGCTGATACTCGCCGTGATCGAAACGAGTATCGTATTCAATCAGAATGGTATTGATCTTAGCACGACCGCAGGCGCGCACGTATGAACACAACGTTTCAATCGGCGTATAGCGCAACGGGCCGCGTAAATTCAATTGATAACCACGCATCGTCATATCGGGATAATCTTCAATGACACCTGTCGGCAAGAAACGATAGGTGGCTTGCATCAACATATACACGGCATAACGCATACCATTTTCGCCACCTGTTTTCACGGTGATAGCATCGGTAGCGATCTCAATGCGATAGGCCTCAGGACCGTATGCCGCATCTTTAAAAACACGAATCGGTTTCGGTCCACGCAAGCGCGTTTGCTCGGTCATATACTCCGCAATATGCTGCCACTCAGCAGGTGCTTCAATATGATAGTCAAACACATCGACGGTTTCTGTTTCCGACAGATCTTGAAACTTCGGTTCCGGCATAGCATATAACTTTTTCATACGTTAACCTCCTAAGCCGATCATCACGATGGACACACAGCCCAGCAAAAAACCGGCGTATTGACTTTTGGTATGCTTTTCTTTTAGCACGAAGGCCCCAAATAAAGCCGTTAAGATCATGCAACCGATGTTGTAAACCGGGAATTGTACGGCGGCATCAATCTTGCCTGCTAAAAATAAATTCAGCAAATTCAAAACACCGATGCACAAACCGCTCACCGCCACAAACCCGACATCTTTACCGGTAAGTCGCGGTGGTTTCTCCCCTTTTGGACGTTTGATACACGCGACGATAAAGGAAAAGGCGGCGGCAAACAATAACCCAAGTGTAACAAAGCAGGCCAATTCGCCTGCATATTCGGTGTTTTGGTGGTGCTTTTGCGTAACCGCCACCATACCCGAACCGACCAGCGATAGCAGCGACATGACCACCCACGCTACTGACACACTACCGTCTTTTCGCGGACGAATGATGAACACCATGGCGACGATCATCACGGTAATGCCTATCCAACGCAACCACGAAATGCTTTCATCGGCAAACAGCCTGCCATAACCGATGGGAAGAAGAAAACCTGCCGAATAGATCAAGATTGTCATGGAGGCAGAACCAAGCGACATGGCTTTGATTTCGGTGATCTGCGTAAAGAGGAGAAAAGCGGCAAAGATCGCCGATAAAATCAATGTAAACGGCGATACGCGGAACAAGGCGCCAAAATCAGGAAATAAATAGAGAAACGCTACTAACGACGCGACCAAGTAAATGCCGCTGTTCCATGCGAACATACTGCGCGAACCTTTGTCGTCGGAACCGAGACGTTTGCACACGATGGCTTTACCGGCGGCACATACGGTCGCAACGGCGAGTATCCAGTACATAACAATTCCTCCTTATACCACACTTTTACTTTTCCATTTGCCGAAGCGGTACGCCAGTACCGTCAGTAGCATGCCAACCAACCACGAAGCGAGCAACGAAAGCGGAATGCATTCCAACCGACCGAACGGCAATTCCGGTGTACGGGTCAAATAGGAAATACCGTAAGCAAGCGGCACACGGAAAACTACGGTGGTAATCAACGATATCCACATAGGACTCATCGTGTCACCTGCACCGCGCATGACGCCCGACAAACTTTGTGTAACCGCCACGGAGATATACCCAATCGCTAAAATTTGCATTAAATAATAACTCATGTCCACCAGTTCTGCCGTGTCGGTAAACACACCCATCAGCGATTTACCAAACAGCAAGATGGCACCCACAAGAGCGGTAGCACACCCGACCGCCAACAGCGTACCTTGCTTGGCACCTTTCATAACGCGGTCATATCGACCGGCGCCTACGTTTTGACCGGCAAACGTTGTCATAGCAGCACCAAACGAGAAGTTTGGCATCATGGCAAAACCATCCACGCGCAACAGTACCGCGTGGGCGGCAATAAACTGCTCACCAAAACAATTGGTCAGCGACTGTACCAAAATCATAGCAGAAGAGAAGATCGCTTGCGTAGCACCCGTCGGAATTCCCAAGCGAATGAGCGTCTTGATGTACTGTGAACGTGGCTGTAAATACCGCCAACCAAAATCAAAATATTCGCGCATACGTGATAATTTGAGCAAGCACAACAATGCCGAAACGGCTTGTGCGATCACAGTAGCCAGAGCCACACCAACAACATCCAGATGAAGGCCCGCCACGAAATAAATATCCAAACCGATATTGAGAACAGTCGCGACCAACAAGTATAAAAGCGGTGAAAAGGAATCGCCAAGGCCACGGATAATACCGCTTAATACGTTGTAATAGCCAACGCCCGCAATACCGATCAAGGAGATGGTCAAATACGAAGCGCAATCTTCAAAGATAACGGCCGGCGTGTTAAGCAGCACTAACAGCGGGCGCACCAACGGTACCATAACGACTATCAAAGCAACGCAGGCGATAGCGGTACTGGTAAGACAGTTCCCCACCGTATACGATAACTCCTCTCGTCTTTTCGCGCCAAAATATTGCGCTACCATCACACCCGTTCCGGCGGAAATACCGGTAAACAACACCAACAACAGATTGATAACAGCAAACACAGAACCGATGGCGGCGATCGCATTGTCACCGTTCGCGGCGTACTGACCTACCACGATGGTATCTACCGTGCTGTAAAGTTGTTGTGCCAAGTTGCCGATCAGCATCGGTATGGTAAACAACAAAATACTTTTCCACACGGATCCTTGTGTCATGTCGGTTGGTGCAAATAGTTTTTTGAACATAAGAACCCTCATTTTGATAA
>JAZOQQ010000056.1:0-4631 GCA_045656165.1 Acutalibacteraceae bacterium | reverse complement strand
CGCGCACCTTCGATGGGCGGGTGGTTGCCATCAGCCGACTGATAGCCGGTCCAGTTGATCTTATGATGATAGCCGTGATAGGTCTCGCTGAGTTCTTCCGGCGAAGGCGTACCTTCCGGCAAGAACGGATTGTACTCTTTGTGAGCGCCCATATAAGCGGTGGAACACTTGAGCACGTCCAATTTTCCCCATTCAATGGTATGCCCCGCCACCGTAATGGATTCGGTCTCGGTCATCGAAATGGCACCGCCCGTACACGCTCTCGCGCATCGCATGCAACGGTCACACAATTTGCCTTCAAAGATCGGATCGGGTTCGAGCGGCGCATCGGTCAGCAGAATGACGAAACGCTGGAACGGGCCGAATTCCGGTGTCAAAAACACCTTGGAATATCCGATCTGACCCAAACCGGCCAAATACGCGCATACGCGGTAATCCACCAAAATATCCGGGTTCGGCAAGCCGTCACGCACCGGCACACTGTATTCGGGTGCGTGTTTTTGTGTCTCAAATTTCACCGACGTACCCATAAACAGGTTCGGAACCGGCGCGGCTTCCCAGCCGAAATCCTCAATATAACAGCACAGATACCGCAAGCTTAAGGGGCTGACGATGCGGTTGATGTTGCCGTATCCCATGCCGGCATACGAAGCAAAATACGTTCCCTCTTCAATACCGCGGAAATAACCGCGCGGAATACGAAACCCCAGCACAATACAACTTTTCGCATTGGGAAAAATGTAGCGCGGATCAAATTGTGCAGGTGTTCCCTCGAAACGATCCATGGAAGCGATACCGCACAGATCAGCCCCCATTGCCTTGGCTTGTTCTTTCACCATCGCCGCCGTTAAGGTCGGTTGCATACACATTCCTTCTTTCACATCTTGACTTTTCAACAGGCGTTTGTTACACTAAACACCGTATTACACTTATATTTTACCATGTGTTTGAAACTTCACAATGGACTTTTCAACACAATTACTGGTTTTTTAAGGAAGGAACTGCCATGCGTTATCTCTCCGCCACCGAACTTCTCAGCGAGGAAATCGACCTGCACCACGTGTGCGTCTTCCCCATCCGTGAACCGCTCGGTCATGAAGGTGTTTTCACCGACCGCAAGCGCCACTGCAATGTACTGTTTCTGTATTTGGCAGGTGAACGCGAATATACGCTTCAAAACGGTGATTCCTTCACCCTCACGCCAAATCGCATTCTGTATATCCCGCAATACGCAACCTACCGCTTTCGCATCACAAAAGCTGACGAACACGGATCGGATTATGCCATTGCTATCAATTTTGAAATGCACGACCAAAACGGCGAACCCGTTTGTCTCGGCGACCGCCCGCGCATTTTGCTCAAAGATACACTGGCCCATTACCTTTCACGGTTTCAACGGGCGTTGAGCATCGACACCGGCACCAAGGATTACCATATGCCGCTCAAATCCACGGTATACGCCCTGTTATACGAGTTGCTTTGCGAGTTGTCCTTACACGAATCGGCGAAAGCCCCTTGGCGCGCCATTCTGCCGGCCATTGACTTGATTGAATCGTTGCCCGCCGAGGACATTCCCATACCGGAACTTGCCCGCCAATGCGGTGTCAGCGAAACACGGTTTCGCCAACTGTTTAAGCAATACACAGGCGGTGAATCTGCCGTGCAATACCGCAACCGTTTACGGTTGGAGCAAGTCGAACGCCTGTTACATACCGAACAAGTCACGGTGGAATACGCCGCCCGCAAAGCCGGTTTCCATGATATGTCGCATTTTTATCGTCTGTATAAACGCCGTCATACATAAAAAAGATGTGCGAAGTTAACACTTCGCACATCTTTTATTTTTATCGTTATACGATGGCTTCGCGCAGCCATTCAAGCGTGCATTTTACCATGTGCGCGCCGATCTCCGCCGATGCCTCTTTGGCGCTTTCGGCAAACCACTCGGTGTTTTGCTCACAGCGGGACAGGTCGACGTTTTCCGGCCACGTACCCATCATCAGCGAGGTTTCCCACTTACCCGCATGGTCAAAACCACCGCATTTGATCTGTGCATCTGCGCCGATGAGCGGGATCACTTTAATATAGGAGAACGGATCATCACCGGTACCGCAATTTTCATAATAGCTGGCATACGAATCGCTGCCCCACCAGCCCTTGCCGAGCGTTTCTTCCATGTATTCCATGGTCACCTTTTTGGCGGCTTTGTGACATGCAATGGTCATCGGCATCAAGCCGGCGTTTTCGGTCTGATGATGCGGTACCAAGTAAATGTTCTTAATGCCGGCATAGATCATGGACTTCAGAACGTTGTAAATATATGCGGCATAGGTATCCTCGTCAACGTGGAAATGGCTGGGTTTCGGCTCGCACACCGCATACGATGCCACACCGTACCAGATCGGCGGGCAAACCACGATCTCCTTTTCTTTTTCTAATTCACGCAAGCAACCCGTCACCACCATGGTGTCGGTACCGCACGACGCGTGGTGCGCGTGGTATTCCAGCGTACCGATCGGAATAACAAAGGGTACTTTGCGTTTGACAGCATCTTCAATTTGATCGTAAAACATGTTAATCAGTTGCATAATTGTTCTCCCTTCCTATCGGAATTGTCACTCCCATTATAATCCTTTTTTGCAAAAAATCAATGGTTAAGGCAAAAAGTATCGGGTAATAGGTCACCAAGTGTCGTTTCGCGTAAGCCATCGGCGCCTACCAAATACACCGTAAACGCCGCATCGCAAAATTCTGACATCACTTGACGACAGGTACCGCACGGCGTGATCGGCTCGGCGGCCAATACGCCCTGTGTTCCACCACACAATGCCATCGCACGAAACGCACGCTTTCCGTCACTTACCGCCGCAAAGAACGCAGAACGCTCAGCACAGTTGGTCGCACCGTAAGCGGCGTTTTCCACGTTACAACCGGTGTAAATACTGCCGTCGTCGCACAGCAACGCCGCACCAACATAAAAGCCGGAATAGGGTGCATATGCCTTTTGCATCGCCGCTTTTGCCAGAGCCGCTAACTGTTCTTTCATCGCACACTCACCCCCACTGTTGCGTAAGAAACACCTAAATAATCACACACCGTCGCCGCTACGTCCGCAAATGTGTGACGCGTTCCCAGTGCTCGCGGCGGTATGCCGTAAACAAGCAACGGCACATATTCGCGCGTATGATCGGTACTGATGTCACCCGGATCACACCCATGATCCGCCGTAATAATCAGCAAATCGTCTTCCCGCAACTGCGGTAAAAAATCGCCTAACCAACAGTCAAAGGCATTCAATGCTTCGGTATATCCGCGCGCATTATTGCGGTGACCGTACAGCATATCAAAATCCACCAAATTGGTAAAGCATAGCCCATCAAAATCGCGCTGCGCGATCGCCGCGGTCGCACGCATGCCTTCCTCATTCCCATGCGTGAGAACAGATTCGGTCACACCGCGCGCGGCAAAAATATCGGTAATCTTTCCTATCGCAATCACGTCACGTCCTGCAGCTTTTAACAGATCAAGTGCCGTTTCGGCAGGCGGCTCCACCGAGAAATCACGGCGATTTGCCGTTCGCACGTATACGCCGTTTTCCGTTGTGAAGGGACGTGCGATCACGCGCCCCACGGCATGCTCGCCACACAACAACCGTCGCGCCATACGGCAATATTCATACAATTTCTCCAACGGTACAACATCTTCGTGCGCCGCGATTTGACACACGCTGTCCGCCGAGGTATACACAATCAGATCGCCGCTTTTGACATGGGCATCACCGTAATCACGAATCACTTCCGTGCCGGAATACGGGCGGTTGCACAACACACCCCGCCCCGTCAATCGGCGCAACGGCTCCAGTATTTCTTCGGGAAATCCGTCGGGATAAGTCGGCAGCGGGTGATCGGAGATCAGGCCCATCAACTCCCAATGGCCGGTAGTGGTATCTTTCCCTTTTGATTGTTCCGCCATACGACCGTAAGCCGCCAACGGTGTCTTGTTCGCCATTAAGAATTCTGCACCCTCAAGGTTGCCTAATCCTAAGCGACAGAGGTTTGGCAAGTACAGAGCGCCCGTTTGAAAACAACTTCTCAGCGTGTGCGCACCCGCATCACCGAACGCTTCCGCATCCGGTAACGCGCCGATGCCGAAACTGTCCAACACGATCACAAATACCCGCTTCATACGCCCTGTTCCTTTGCTATCTTCACTAAACGACTGGTGCCTAAGCGATCCGCACCGAGCGCGATAAAATCCTTAGCATCCTGCACCGACGCAATGCCGCCGGCCGCTTTGATCTTTACGTGCGGCGCCACGTGTTCCGCAAACAACGCCACGTCCTCGCGCGTTGCTCCACCTTTTGAAAAACCGGTAGAGGTTTTAATGTAGTCAGCGCCCGAACGAGAAACAATGTCGCACATCACAACCTTTTCTTCCTCGCTGAGCAAGCAGGTTTCGACAATCACTTTCAGCATCTTGCCGTGACACGCCGCTTTCACCGCACGGATCTCTTCTAACACGTCGGTATAACGACGGTCGCGTAGCCAACCGATATTGATAACCATATCAATTTCATCCGCGCCGTTTTGCACGGCATCCTCTGTTTCAAACACCTTAGTCGCCGTGGTGCT
>JAZOQQ010000055.1:0-2516 GCA_045656165.1 Acutalibacteraceae bacterium | reverse complement strand
GGACATCATGGAAATGGGTAACGGCTTCAAAAAACAAATCCGCGATGGGTTTGTGTTTGCACAGTTCGCAAAAGCCCATATCCCAAATCTCATCAAATCCGATATGGAAAAACGGTGACGGGAATAACGCGGCCACTTCGCGCAAATACGCATCGAAAAATTGATGCGTTTCGGGAAGTTGCGGGCAAGTCGCCATATAGCGTTCCACACCGGCTTCGTTATAAGCACCTGCAATTTTGCCGCGCAATTCGGCAATGTGCTTAAGTTCCGGATGTTTTAAAAAGCGCTCGGTGTGGCCGACCGGTGACACAACCGGAACCAGTTCCAAACCGAGTTTTTCGGCGTAAGCCACCATCTCCCGCACTTGATCGGGCGTGTAGCTTTCTGCATCGTCGGCATACGGATACGTTGCGGTCTTGATGCGGTCTTCCAAATACAAAAAGACCATGTTCATGCCGGCATCGTGCGCCTTGTCAAAAAAGCGCAACACCGCAGGAACGGTTTCGATTTGCCGTGCTAAATCCAACTGCACGGCACGACGATCAAAATAAGCCATACAAACATCCTCCTTATATATCAAAACCGCGTCCGTGAAAACAACGCGGACACGGTTTTTGAGGTTGATATTATTCTTCAACTTCCGAGGTTTGCGGTGCGGCATGCACCACGATCTCATGCGTCATGAAATCATCGGCTTTGGCCACTTCCACCGACAAATGGCGGTAGGAAAACACATAGCCGACTTGCGGAATACTGCCAACGGTTTCGGTCAACCAACCATTGACGGTGGTCGCTTCCACCTCTTCGTCGGGTTCCAAACCAAAGAAGGTAAAGAAATCCTCTACAGCGGTGGAACACAGCACACGATAGGTGTTATCACCAAGATCTTGGATTTCTTCGATCGCTTCGTCGCTTTCGTCCCAAATTTCGCCGACGATCTCTTACAAGATATCTTCCATGGTAACGATACCCGACGTTTCGCCGTATTCGTTCACCAAAATAACGATATGGTTATGCTGTTTTTGCATATCCTTAAACAGCACGTCCAAATGCGCGGTTTCCGGTACAAAGGTCGGTTCAAACATGGCTTGTTCCAACGTGAAATCCGCACGGTTACGCTTGATTAAATAATCGCGAGTAAACAGAACGCCGATAATATTGTCGGGCTTTTCGGAATATACGGGAATGCGGGAATATTGTTCTTCCTCAATCACCTGCATAATCTCTTCATCCGTCGCATCGTCCGACAAGAAGACCACCGCTTTACGCGGCGTCATAACGTCAACGGCCGTCATACCGTCAAGTTTAAAGACGTTTTTGATGTATTCAATATCGTTTTCATCCAGCGATCCTTCATCGGCACCGGCATCCAGCAACAAGACGATATCTTCCTCCGAAACGGGATCTTCTTTATCGTGCGGATGAATGCCAAACAGACGCGCCACCGCGTTGGTAGACACGGTGAGTAACCAAATGATGGGTTTTAAGATAACGGTCAGCACCGTAATCCACCCGCAAACGCTCTCCGCCAATTTTTCTTTGTGACGCATCGCAATACGTTTGGGGACCAATTCGCCGAGAACCAAGGTAAAGAACGACAAGATCAGCGTGATCAAAATAACCGCCACGGTATCCACCATGCCGATCTGCGAGGCGGGGACGTGGAAAGTTGCCACCATAAAATCGGTTAAATAATCGGCAAAGTTATCGGCCGCAAAAGCCGATCCCAAAAAGCCGGCCAAGGTGATACCGATTTGAATAGTGGACAAAAATTGCGTGGGATCTTCAATCATTTTCAGCATGCGGACAGCTTTTTTGTCGCCTTCCTCCGCACGTGCTTTTACCTTTTTCTCGTTAAGCGAGATAACGGCGATTTCGGTTGCCGCAAAAAAGGCGTTGAGTAAGATGAGTATCAGTTGTAACAACAACTGCTTGACAATTGCCATATTACATTCCTACCCCCCACACCATTTGTTTGTTGCTTGTGGAAGGTAGAGCAGCTGTCAGCTGTCTACTTCGCGGAAGCGGATCCACGAAAAACCAACTCCTTATTGCTATAATTTGGAATCATACTACCATAAAAGCAAGACACCGTCAAGTACTATGCCTGCACCAGTTTGCGATAATTCACCGGAGACATGCCGTATTGGCGAGCGAACATGCGTGAAAAGTAAAATTGATCGCAAAAGCCAAGGCCTTCGCTGATTGCCTTAATGGAACGGTCAGAATAACGAAGTTGCAATTCGGCCGCCGACAGTACGCGATCGTTGATGTATTTACCGATCGGAATGCCGACTTCTTGGCGAAAGACTTTACGCAAACGGCTTTCGGATACAAACAATTCCGATGCGACGTCAGCCGCTGACAAGCCGGATTTGAGGTTTTTATCCACGTATTCGATACAGCGCTTGACAATTAAACTATACGCCTCGTTTTCCCAAGAATCCGCGCCGACCCGCTCCATCGCTTCACAAATCAAACGATAGGCATTGGCACGAATGTACATCATACTGTAA
>JAZOQQ010000054.1:0-2746 GCA_045656165.1 Acutalibacteraceae bacterium | reverse complement strand
CGAGCATGAGTAATCATCAGCCCCCCGCTCCGCGCGGTCCCGGTCAACGCCACGCCGCAATGGGTCCTCGTCCGAAACTGGATAAAGCGGTAGCCGTTCGCTTGTTGCGCGTCGCCTTTTTGCCGAACCTGCTCCCGCTGATCTGCGTGGCGATCTGCATCGCCCTGAGCGCGTTTGCCAACGTGCAGGGCTCGCTGTTCTTGCAAACGCTGATCGACGATTACGTCACGCCCATGGCACAAACCGGTGTTGACCTGTTTGACGAATTGTGGCTCGCCATTCTCAAAGTTGCCGCCTTCTACGCGGTGGGCATCGCGTCAACGTTAACGTATAACCTCATCATGGTATCGGTATCGCAGGGCGTGATGAAACGCATCCGTGACGAGTTGTTCGCTCACATGCAAACCCTCCCCATCCGCTATTTTGATACCCACCAAAGCGGCGACATCATGAGTTGCTACACCAACGATATTGACACCCTGCGCCAAACCATTTCGCAGAGTTTCCCGCAAGCGGTCAACTCGATCATCACCATCGTCACGGTGCTGATCGCCATGCTGAAAACCAGTTGGCCGCTCGCCATCTTCGTGGTGCTGTTCACCATGCTCACCGTCTTCGTTTCCAAAAACGTCGCCTCGCGGTCGGGCAAATACTTCGTCGGTCAGCAAAAAGCCATCGGTGCCGTCAACGGCTTCGTGGAAGAAATGATCCAAGGCCAAAAGGTCGTCAAAGTCTTCTGCCACGAACCGCAAAGCAAAACCGACTTTGACGTGCTCAACGACGAACTGTGTCACAACGCGACCGAAGCGCATAAATTCGCCAACATCATGGGCCCCATCATGGGCAACATGGGCCATCTGCAATACGTGTTGATCGCCACCGTCGGCGGCACGCTCGCCGCGTTCGGCGTCGGCGGTATCACGCTGGGCGCCATCGCCGCGTTCCTCATTTTAAGTAAAAACTTCTCCATGCCCATCCACCAGATCTCCCAACAGATCAACACCGTCATCATGTCGCTCGCGGGCGCCAAACGCATCTTTGACGTCATGGACGAACAACCCGAACAAGACGACGGCTACGTCACGCTGGTCAACTGCACCGTATCCGAAGACGGCACGGTAACCGAATGCGCCGAGCGCACGGGTAAGTGGGCGTGGCGCCATCCGCATGAAGACGGCACCATCACCTATACCCTCGTCAAGGGCGACGTCACCTTAGACGATGTGGATTTCGGCTACGTACCCGAAAAACAGGTACTGCACAACGTCACGCTGTACGCCGAGCCGGGTCAAAAAGTCGCGTTCGTCGGCGCTACCGGTGCCGGTAAGACCACCATCACCAACCTCATCAACCGCTTTTACGATATTGCCGACGGCAAGATCCGTTACGACGGCATCAACGTGAGCAAGATCCGCAAAAACGATTTACGGCGGTCGCTGGGCGTGGTGTTGCAAGACGTCAACCTGTTCACCGGCACGGTGATGGAAAATATCCGTTACGGCAAACTTGACGCCACCGACGACGAGGTATACGCCGCCGCCAAATTAGCGGGCGCACACGATTTCATCAGCCGCCTGCCCGACGGCTACCAAACGGTGCTCACCGCCGACGGCGCGGGCCTGTCGCAAGGTCAGCGGCAACTGCTTTCCATCGCACGCGCCGCAGTCGCCGACCCGCCGGTTATGATTTTGGATGAAGCGACCTCCAGCATCGACACCCACACCGAATCGCTGGTTCAGCAAGGTATGGATCGCTTGATGCACGGCCGCACGGTATTCGTCATCGCCCACCGTCTGTCAACGGTACAAAACGCCGACGTCATCATGGTGCTTGAACAAGGCCGCATCATTGAACGCGGCACCCACGACGAACTCATCGCCCAACAAGGCAAATACTACCGCCTGTACACCGGCGCATTTGAATTGGAATAATAAAAACACGGCAGACGATGCGATACGTCTGCCGTGTTTTTATGTCGCTTTTTCTCTGCCAAACAACACCGCACGTCAAGATTGTTATTGAACTTTTCCGTACGGTTGGCCCTTGCGCCGAAAAAAGCCGTATGCTATACTACAATTATGGAATGGTAATATGAAATATATAAAACGGGTGCTGGCATTAATAGTCGTAATCCTCTTCGTTGGAGTTCCGCTCACAGTTTCAGCCATAAATAGCGAACTGGTTACAGAGGAATTATCAAATGAGGAAATATTGGATCTTACGAAAAAAGCTGAATTTCGAAAAATTACGTCATATTCCCCGCTGGTAGCAAAATGTTTTGATGTTTCCGATGATCATATGATTGTCATCGGCGCAGAAGTCGGAGATACGGATGTGATAACCGTTTATGATAGCTGTGGGAATTTCCAATACGGATTTGAGAAAAAAGATCTTGGAAGTTTTAGGGTTATGTGGAACGGGAACAACATCGTTTATTACAGCATTCGTAGCGCACTATTATTCAAAATAGATAAAGATGGAGAAATAATTGATATACGCCGCGTTGCCAATACAATGGAAAACAGCATTTACGATCGAGATATCTTACAGTCCACTACCAGAAAGGTAGATGGTATCACCTATCATATGACAAACGACCGCACTATTGCTGACGCACTCCTCGGATCCTTTAAGAAAATCACAAAAACAGATGTAGCGGGAACTACAGTAATATATGATGCAAGTAAAAATCAGCATACAACTGTAATGGGCGGATTCGTTATTTTTGGATTAATATCAATATTTA
>JAZOQQ010000053.1:0-2012 GCA_045656165.1 Acutalibacteraceae bacterium | reverse complement strand
CCTTTTGCTTTTTATTTGGTAAACAAGTACCTCGCGGCGGGGCCTAAGAGGTGGCTTGTTTGTAATTGGAAGGTGAGATACCGGTTGCTTTTTTGAAAGCTTTGGAAAAGTGGAACACATTGTTAAAGCCGGAATGAAAAGCCGCTTCACTGACGGTACTCCCTTGGGACAACAGTTGCTTGGCGTGGTGCAGGCGTGTTCGGATAAGATAGTCCTGCACGCCGGTACCGGTGGAGGATTTAAAAAGACGGGATAAATAGCGCAGGCTAACGCCTACGGTGGAAGCTACGTGTTCGGCGGTGATAGGGGACATGTAGTTGGTATCGATTAAGTTCTTAGCCTGTGCCACGTAGTTAGGTTTTTGATCCTGTTGGCCAAACAATACGTAGAGAATCTCATAGATTTTAGCGGTGACAAACTCTTCTCGCATACGGGTGATGCTGGTGGCATCCAGTAAATTGAAAAAGGTGTTTGCACCAAAATCCAACACAGGGGAACTTAGTGTACGCAGCCGCTCTGCGACGGCGCCGTCAAACCCTACCCAAATATAACTCCACGGATCTTCTTTGTCGGCGGTGTAGGTTGTCATTTCACCGGGATAAATGATGAAAATTTGTCCTTTTTTCACCGCGTATTTCTTTTTGCCTGTGGAAAACACGCCGGTTCCTTTTATCACATAATGAATGAGGTAATACTCCCGCACGTGAGGACCGTAGGAATGGCCGCTTTCGCAGGATTCATGCCCTGTCAACAGGGGGTTTATGTCGTGAAATTTCAAATTCATTAAGGGAACTTCTATTGCTGATAACAAAAAACCACCCCTTTTCTTTGATTACATTATAACATACCATGGCTACATATTTCAATTCTTTTTTGAGTCATTCCATGTTAAAATGTAACTAAATGACAAAGATCTTATACACAGAGGAGGATGTTTATGAAAATTCGGTGGGGGGTTATTGGTTGTGGCGGTATCGCCTATCGCCGTACCATTCCCGGTATGGTTTTGGCAGAAAACAGCGAGCTGGTGGCTGTCATGGATACCAATTTTGATATTGCCAAAAAGGTTCAGGATGATTTTGGCGCCCGATATGCCGTAGACACGGTAGAGGAACTGTTAGCACTGGATGACATCGATGCGGTGTATATTGCAACTCCTGTCTTTTGTCATAAAGAGCAGGTGATGAAGGCCGCTGCCGCCAAAAAACACATCCTGCTGGAAAAACCGATGGGTCTTACGGTACAAGAATCCATGGAGATTGCCGATTTTTGTCAAGCGCAAGGCGTGAAACTGGGTGTCGGTTTCATGATGCGTTTTAACCGTTTACACGAGCAAGTACGTTCGTTGATTCAGAAACGAGAAATCGGGGATATTGTGTCGATGCGTGCGCAGTTCACTTGCTGGTATCCCGAAATAGAAGGCGCTTGGCGCCAAACTAAGAAGATGTCCGGTGGCGGAGCATTGATGGATATGGGCATTCATTGCATTGATTTATTGCGCTTTATGTCCGGTCTGGAAGTGCAAGACGTGACGGCGCTTATGGGTAATCAGATCTTTAAATATGAAGTCGAAGACGCGGCGTCGTTAATTATGCGGATGGATAACGGTGCGTTGGCCTATGTGGATGCCGCTTTCAACATTCCGGATGATGCTACCACCGCTAAATTGGAAATTTACGGAACGGGTGGCAGTGTAATTTTGGAGGGCAGTTTGGCTCAGGATGAAACAGGTCGAGGAG
This sequence comes from Acutalibacteraceae bacterium, assembly GCA_045656165.1. Classification (GTDB taxonomy): domain Bacteria; phylum Bacillota; class Clostridia; order Oscillospirales; family Acutalibacteraceae; genus RGIG3009. Next base: position 273 of record JAZOQQ010000053.1, on the reverse strand, counting down.
CGCTCATCCTTTCGGGTAACGATCAGGGTTACGATGCACAGCAAAATCGTAAGCAAGCCGGCAGCGAGGAACTCAAACCGAGCGAAGGGAATCTGTATACGAAAGAGGTTGCCTTGTTTGCACAGGCCGTGTTAAACGATTCCGTTGTTCCGGTGAAAGCTGAGGATGCCATTTGCGCTCAGCGGGTGGTAGAAGCGGCGTACCGGTCGGCCGAAACCCGTCAGACCGTGGCACTCGCTTAAAAATATACCGTTTCAAGAATACGGCATGACA
>JAZOQQ010000052.1:0-2487 GCA_045656165.1 Acutalibacteraceae bacterium | reverse complement strand
CCAGCATCTTGTATACCATACCGGAATAAAAGTCTACGTTGGCCGCCACACCCTTGTACATCTTGCGGCGGTTGGCGATGATTTCCGGGGCCATCTGCTCTACGGCTTCATACAGCAGGAACTCGTCCTCCATGCCCTTTTCAATGGACAGTTTTTCTGCATACGTCCGCAGAATATCCGCACGGGGGTCGGACAGGGAATACACCGCATGTCCCATGCCGTAAATTAACCCGGCCCGGTCAAAGGCTTGCTTATCCAGCAGCCGGGTCAGATAGCCGCGGATGGCATCCCGGTCGGTGATATCGATATTGGCTTTCATGTCGTCAAACATCTGCATGACTTTGATGTTCGCACCGCCGTGGCGGGGACCTTTGAGCGAGCCGAGTGCGGCGGCAACCGCCGAATAGGTGTCGGTGCCCGAAGAGGTGACCACATGGGTGGTAAAAGTGGAGTTGTTACCGCCGCCGTGTTCCGCGTGGAGAACGAGCGCCAAATCCAGCAAACGCGCTTCCAACGGAGTAAACTTCCCATCCTCGCGCAACAACGCGAGCAGATTTTCGGCGGTGGACAGTTCGGGGCTGGGTTGGTGAATGAACAAGCTCTTCCCTTGATGATAGTGCTGATAGGAATGATAACTGTACACGGCGAGCATCGGGAACACCGAAATGAGTTGCAGGCATTGGCGCAACACGTTGGCGGTGGAGATGTCGTCGGGGGTCTCGTCGTAGGCGTACAACGCGAGTACACAACGCGACAGAATGTTCATCATATCCTTGCCGGGTGCTTTTAAGATCATATCCCGCACAAACGACGGCGGCAAGGTGCGGTTGTCCGCAAGTTCACGGCGAAACTGTGCCAATTCACCCGCGTTCGGCAATTCGGAGAACAAAAGCAAATAGGCCGTTTCCTCAAAGCCGAAGCGATCGTCTTTCCAAAATCCGTCGACCAGGTCGCGGACGTTGATCCCGCGATAGTACAGTTGACCCTCGCACGGAACGATGTCTCCGTTTTCATTGCGGATCTTGGCTTGAATGTGTGAAACCTCGGTCAAACCGGTGACCACACCGTTGCCGTTCATATCGCGCAAACCGCGGTTGACGTGGTATTTCGCATACATTTCCGGTTCAATCGCATTGTTGCGGTCGGAAAGCGCGGCAAGTTCTTGGATGTACGGTGTAATTTCCGAATAAGATTGTTTCATTACAGGCTCCTTTCTTTAAGGAGGATGCATCCGTCTTGATCGGTAAGGGTAACCGTTTGTGCCGCCAAATCGCCTTGCTCGACGATATAGGATGCCAAACGATCTTCCACTTCACGGCGAATGACGTTGCGCAGATCACGCGCACCGCGTTTGCCGCCGAAGGCTTTTTGTGCAAGTAAGGTGGGAACGGACGGCTCCCATACAAGGGTGATGCCACGTTCGGCAAGCGGCGCGGTCAGTTCCGACAACATCAATTCGGCGATACGTTCAAAGTCGGATTGGGTGAGCGGAGCGAAATACACGATCTCGTCCACGCGGCTGATAAATTCGGGGCGCAGGAAATCGGAGAGTGCCTTTTCCGCCTTTTCGCGGGAGGCTTCGGCGCCCGTTTTGCCAAAGCCCATCAGATTTTCTTTGAACTGACTGCCGGCATTGGAGGTCATCACGATAACCGTATTTTCAAAGTTGACCACGCGTCCGTGCGCGTCGGTCACGCGACCTTCGTCCAGAATCTGCAACAACAGATTGAGCACGTCGGGGTGCGCTTTTTCGATCTCGTCAAACAAGATAACCGAATAGGGTTTACGACGTACCTTTTCGGTGAGCTGACCCGCTTCGTCATAGCCGACGTATCCGGGAGGCGAACCGATCAAGCGGGAGACCGCATGTTTTTCCATAAACTCCGACATATCCAGACGGATAAGCGTGTCGGGGGTGTCAAACAGTTGTGCCGCCAGCACTTTGACCAGTTCGGTCTTGCCAACACCGGTCGGACCAACAAAGATAAACGAGGCGGGACGGCGGCGGGGACTGATCTGCACACGGCTGCGACGAATCGCCGCGCTGATGGCAGATACCGCTTCGTCTTGACCGATGATGTGTGTGCGCAATTCGGTTTCAAGCGCCGCCAGTTTGCTGAGTTCGTTCTCCTGCACCTTTGCTGCAGGGATGCCCGTCCACAGTTCGATAACCTTGGCGAGGTGCGCGTCGGTCACCTCCATGCTGAGCGCTTCGGGGCGGATCTCGGTTATTTGTTGTTCCACCTTCGCAAGATCGGCACGGATATTGGCAAGTGCCTCATAGTCGATCGCTTCCTTGCCCATTTCGTCGGTTTCCCGCTGTCTGAGTGCATCCTGTTGCAACCACAAACGGGCATAGTCGTCTGCTTTTGTGTTTTGGAGCGAGGCGGTGGCACACGCTTCATCCAAAAGGTCAATCGCCTTATCGGGTAAAAAGCGGTCGGTGATATACCGTTCGGACAGGGCGACCGTCCGACGGATCATCGG
>JAZOQQ010000051.1:0-3405 GCA_045656165.1 Acutalibacteraceae bacterium | reverse complement strand
GATGTTACGGTGTTCGAAGCGTTCCATACCGCAGGTGGCGTCTTGATGTATGGTATTCCTGAATTCCGCTTGCCGAAGACCATTGTGCAAAAAGAAGTGGATGCCCTCAAGGCCGCAGGCGTTGATATCCAAACGAATATGGTTATTGGTAAGATACTGGATATTGATGAATTGTTTGAGCAGGGCTATGAGGCGGTGTTTGTCGGTAGCGGTGCAGGATTGCCGAGTTTCCTCGGTGTGGAAGGCGAAGGCCTGCTTGGTGTGATGTCTGCCAACGAATTTTTAACGCGTATCAATTTGATGAAAGGGTATCGTGACGATTACGACACTCCCGTACCGCACGCGAAACGTGTAGCGGTAGTCGGTGGTGGTAATGTGGCGATGGATGCGGCACGTAGCGCCTTACGATTAGGTGCCGAAAAGGTGTATATTGTCTATCGCCGTGGCGAACAAGAGTTGCCGGCTCGCTTGGAGGAAATCCATCACGCCAAAGAAGAAGGCGTTGAGTTCCGGTTTTTAACCGCACCTGTCGCGGTACATGGCGATGAGAAAGGCTTTGTTACCGCTTTGGAATGTGTTTCCATGGAACTGGGTGAGCCCGATGAATCCGGCCGCCGCCGTCCGCAACCAATCGCGGGCAGCGAGCATGAGTTGCCGGTGGATTTGGTCATTGCAGCAATTGGTAACACTCCCAATCCGCTCATTCGTACCACTACACCGGGATTGGACGCCAATCGGCGCGGATGCTTGATTGTTAACGAAGAGACCTTGCAAACGACACGCGATGGCGTGTACGCTGGTGGTGATGCCGTGACAGGCGCTGCTACCGTTATCTTGGCGATGGGTGCAGGGAAGAAGGCGGCGGCTTCTATCCATACGTTTTTATCGCAGAAATAAGGCGAAAAAACGCGATTTATGCAATTTCAAGCAAAACTATTGACTGTTTTGGTATTTTTTTCACAAATTGTATAATTCTTTTCTAAAATGGTGTTGACTTTTTAAAAAAGGTACGATATACTGTATTCTGTTGTGGAGCATGTTGCTTTGGGGTGAGTCTGCTTTGAACGCTCTGAATACCGGCGTAAACACCCTCAGTGATGAGGAGTTAGCCGTTCTGTCACAAGGCAAAAACGAGCAAGCGTTTGCAGATCTGGTTTCGCGCTGTTCCGGCATGTTGAAGTCGCTGGCAATGAAATATAGCGGCGTCATGGAAGCCGATGATCTGGCGCAAGAGGGTTTGCTGGGGCTGTTATCTGCCGCACAGACCTACCATCCGAGCAAGGCGGCATCATTTCGTACTTATGCGTATACTTGCATCCGCAATCGCATGATTTCCGTGTTGCGTCAACAAAGTGGGGAATCGGACTTGTCTTTTGAGGATGAGGACGAGCCGGTGTCTGTGTCTGACGTTAATGATCCGGCGGCCGTGCTCTTGCGCAGAGAAGAACTCACACAACTGTATACACGTTTGCAACGGGAATTGTCCGAACGAGAATATCGTGTATTAATGACCCACCTCAGCGGTTATTCTTACAAAGAAATTGCCGAGCAATTATCCATTTCCGAAAAAGCGGTCGATAACGCACTTCAGCGTTTACGTCGCAAACTGGTATCATCCTTTTCATAATATTTGGTTGTAAACGGAAAAACCGTTTTGCAATATGCCGAGCAGCCTAATTAGAGCGTTGCTTTTTAGAAGGTGTCGATCTATTCTGTTGCAGGCAAAGAATAAGACAAGTGAGGTAAGACACATGTACGAAGACAAGACCCTGACCTGCAAAGAATGTGGTGCTGAATTCGTGTTCACCGCCGGTGAGCAGGAGTTCTACGCCGAGAAAGGCTTTGTGAACGAGCCCCAGCGTTGCAAGGCGTGCCGTGATGCGCGCAAAAACGCTGCGAGACCGGAGAGAGAGATGCACACCGCTATCTGCGCCAACTGCGGCAAAGAAGCCAAAGTGCCTTTCAAACCGCGCGAGGATCGTCCGGTGTATTGCAGCGAATGCTTCGCAAGCATGAGAGGCGAAAACTAATTGCTTTTCGGAAAGCCGTCCTTTTGGGCGGCTTTCTTCTTTTTATGCCGAAAAAACATAGAAAGTTGCTTGACAGCACGATTTTATACTGATATAATGTTTCTATCTTTTTAAATGAAAGGTGATAGAGTATGAAAAAAGTCATTAGTTTGCTTTTGGTAGCGCTCTTGGTTATGACTTGCTTTGCAGGTTGTGGCGAGAAAGCTACTACCGGTGAATTCTTCATCGGTGCAACCGGCCCGTTGACCGGCGATGCTTCTTCCTACGGCATTTCTGTTAACAACGGCGCCATGCTCGCTATTGAGGAAATCAATGCTGCGGGTGGCTTGAACGGTATCAAGTTCAAGTTTGAGATGAAAGACGACAAAGCGACTGCTGAAGATGCGGCTACCGGTTACGATAGCTTGATGGATGCGGGTATGCAGATCTCGATCGGTAGTGTTACTTCCGGTTCCTGCAAATCCTTTGCTTCCAAATCTGAAGCGGACAATCTCTTCTTCATCACGCCTTCCGCCTCGGAAGCGGCTGTTATCGAAAACCGTCCCAATGGTTTCCGCGTTTGCTTCGGCGATCCCGACCAAGGTACTTTGGCGGTGAAAGAACTGAAAAATGCCGGTTACACCAACATTGGTGCTATCTACGATACCAGCGATTCCTATTCCAGCGGTATCTTTGCTGCTTTTAAAGCAGAAATGCAGGCACAGAACCTGACTTTCACAGAGCAGTCCTTTGATAAAGAAAACAACAAGGACTTCTCCACTCAGGTTGAAGCGCTCAAAGACTGCGATGTTATCTTCCTGCCGATCTACTACACCGAAGCCGGTTTGATTGCCAAAGCTTGCGTAGCCAAAGGTTGCAAAGCGGTTCTCTTCGGTTGTGATGGTTTGGACGGCGTTGCGGCTCAGATTGATGAGACTGTTACCAACAAAATCTCCTACATCACGCCTTTCGACGTGAACAGCCAAGATGCTGTTCCGAAGAAATTCGTTGAGAATTACAAAAACAAGTACAACGCGACTCCCGACCAGTTTGCGGCTGACGGCTACGATGCGATCTACGCGATCTACAACGCGATGAAAGCGGCTAACGTGACCGACGCGAACATCGAAGCCAGCGAATTGTGCGAGCTTGTGAAGAAAGCTATTACCGATGCTTCTTTCAAACTCGATGGTGCTACCGGTACGATGACTTGGGATGCTTCCGGCGCTTGCACGAAAGTTCCTCAGATCGTTGCTGTAAACTAATTTTTGCTGTTTCGTTTGACCGGGAGGGCAAATCCCTCCCGGTCGGACTCTTGTCATTTTTAGGTTTCCCCATTTATCTCTAAGGACCTATTATCTACTATAGTTAAATTCTCTGTAATATATATTTGTCC
>JAZOQQ010000050.1:0-4150 GCA_045656165.1 Acutalibacteraceae bacterium | reverse complement strand
GGTAGAGTTTAGGGCGCAAAAAAAGCACCCACGCCTTTTGCGTGGATGTTACGCAGGTGTTCCTGCGAGGTTACCCTTATTATACTCTACTTTTGGTAGAATGTCAAGAGCAAAAGTAGAAATTTCTTGCATTTTTCTACTTTCGGTGTATAATGATAGTAGAATAGCAAGGAGGTTTGTGCCATGAAAGTCGGAGATAACATTCGTCGTTTGCGCGAATTGCACGATTTGACACAGCGCGATCTCGGCACGGTGATCGGCGTGAGTGACAAAGCGGTATCCACGTGGGAAAACGGATACAAAGAGCCGCGCCCCGCCACGCTGAAAAAACTGGCCGCTTATTTTGGCGTTTCGTTAGATGAATTAATGGGAAACCGCGAAAACGTCGGCAACGGAAAGCCGGATCCCGTATTGGCGACCACGTTTGCCCATTTGTGCGGCGGACATGGCGTATCGCCTGAGCAGATTGCGTACGATTTGGGCATCCCGATGTCGCGCGTGCAAGAACTGGCGGCAGGTTTTTGCCCGACCGATGACGAAGCCAACCGTTTATCGGAGTATTTTGCATCACCGCGTTCGGTATTGCGTGACGGCACATCGGTGTTGACGGCGGATCTTCGCAACGTCATCCCCCTCCCCGCCACTCGTTCGCGTCGTATTGCGGTATTGGGGCGCGTACCGGCCGGCATTCCGATCGAAGCGGTGACCGACGTGGTGGAAGAGATCGAACTGACAGGCCACGCTGTTGATGACGGGTACGACTATTTCGGCTTGCTGGTAACCGGCGAAAGTATGTTACCCGAATACCGCGACGGCGATACCGTCATCGTGCGGCGGCAGGCGGTCGCCGAAACAGGTGACGACGTTGTTGCCTATGTGGGCGATTCCGATGCCACGCTCAAGCGTCTGACCATCACGGGTAACGGGTTGCAACTGCGACCGTTGAATCCGGCATATAATACGTTATCGTTTACGCAAGCGGAAGTTGCCGCCTTACCGATCACGATTGCGGGTGTCGTCGTGGAGCAACGCCGTGTGAGGAGACGCTGATGAAAGAAACAACGTTATGTTATCTGGAGCAAGACGGTCGGTATTTGATGTTATACCGTAACGTCAAGCGCGGCGATCCCAACAAGGGAAAATGGATCGGGCTTGGCGGCAAATTGGAAAAGGGCGAAACACCCGAACAATGTGTCTGCCGCGAAGTGAAAGAAGAATGCGGTGTCACGTTGACCGAATACGCCTACCGCGGCGTGGTACATTTTCAATCCGACCTGCACGAAGACGAGAAGATGCATCTGTTTACCGCCACGGCTTGGGAAGGTGAATTTCACGAATGTGACGAGGGCCAGTTGCGCTGGGTCCCGAAAGGTGACGTACCCGGCTTGCCGTTGTGGGAAGGTGACATAGTGTTTTTCCGCGCATTAGAGCGAAACGAAGCGTTCTTTGAATTAACGCTGACCTACCAGCACAACCGCCTGATCAACACGCAACTTCGTTTTTAACGTTCATTTTTTGTCGAATATCGTTGACACACCGCCATCCGTGCGGTATACTGGAATCACCAAATTTGAGGAGGTTATTTGACTATGGACATGTCCGTTGCTACCATCTTAGGCATCATCTCCGCGCTTGCCGGTACCGTTTTATCGTTCATCTTTATCATTCCGGAATCCAAGCGCAAGAACCTGCCCACCATCTTCCGCTTTGTGCACGACTTGTTTAACTTCAAGTTCTTAGTGTTGGAAAAGGTGTTGCAAGCCCTGTACGTGCTGTGCACGCTGACTTGCATCGGCATCGGTTTCTTCATGCTGTTCTCCGGTTACGATTCCTACTGGAGCGGCTACAAATCTTACTTCTTGGAAGGCCTGTTGACCATGGTTCTCGGCCCGATCGCCGTTCGCTTGGCGTATGAAGGCCTGATGATGTTCATCCTGCTCATCAAGAACGTCATCGCCATCAACAACAAACTCAAGAACCAAAACGAAGACGGCGAAACCACCGATGCGTTCGCGCCGAACTTCAAAGCATCTTTCACGGCTGACGAAACTCCCGAAGTTCCCGAAGCACCTGCGGCTCCTGCGGCCGGTTCGTTCTGCACGCATTGCGGCGCTCCTGTCGCCGAAGGCAGCGCGTTCTGCACCGCTTGCGGCACTCCGCAATAATTCCAAAACAAAAAACGGCAGTGGATGTTTTCCACTGCCGCTTTTTTATTGTGGCCGTTCAAATTTATACGGATACGCGCCGCGCTCGGCTTCGGTCAAACTCTCATCCGACGACGACAGAATATACAACATGTTGTTCTTTAACATGATGGTCTCATACACGGTCGCATCGTTCGAACGATACAGTTTTTCGCCCTCCAACCGATACGTACCTGTCACCTTCATCTTGTCGGCAAGCGCCTGCATGTCGATCATGTCACGGTATTTCTCTTTCATGGATTTGCCGTAATGCTCTTTAAAATCCAGCATCATTTGATCCACCGAGGTGTCCAGTTCGTTATACGCAATAAGATCGGCATAATACAACTCGGTCGCCTTGACCCACTCCGCCACAAACGAGTCCACTCCCGCTTGGCTCTTCTCCACGTTTAACACGCTGCTGTACGTGCCGTCCTCCGCGAACGTCACCGTCAACACAAACGGTGCCACCGGCTGTTCGGTGAAATAATACATCACCTGCTCGTCCACGTACGCATTCAGCATCCCATCGGTCATATCCGCCTTGTTTTCCCATTCGCCGAGAATGCCGTCCGGATACTCCTTGATCGGCGTTTTTGCCCCGCACCCGCACAACAACACTATCCCCAACAACACGAGGATCGCCATTCGTTTCATGTTCATCACCTTTTTTAAGGGTAACACGACTGCCTACCGTCTGTCAAATAAAATTTTGCTTGACACGAACACTTGTTCTATGGTATAGTAAATGGCGAGGAGTGATCATGATGAAAATTGCTGTTGTTGGTTCACGTAGTATTAAATGGGTAGATCTGGCGCGTGTGATTCCGCCGCAATGCACCGAGATCGTGTCGGGCGGCGCCAGAGGGGTGGATACCTGTGCGGCGGAGTTTGCCCGTGCAAACGGCATTCCGCTCAAAGAGTTTTTACCCGACTACGCGCGCTACGGGCGCGGCGCACCGCTGATGCGCAACACCCAAATTGTCGAATACGCCGACATGGTACTCGCCTACTGGGACGGGCATTCTCGCGGCACGTTAGACAGCGTGCGCAAATGCCGCGAACTCGGCAAACCCTATCGGTTCTTCAAGTTAACAAAATAAGCATCCAACACGGCACGTGCCACCGCACTCGCGGCGGCTGACGTGCCGTTTTCCATTACCACCGCCAACGCCACTTGCGGATTTTCGACCGGTGCATACGCAATGAATACCCCATGGTCCGATCGTCCTTTTTGGTGTTGCGCCGTACCGGTTTTCGCCGCCACGGTATAGGTTGCGCCGCGAAACGCCTCGTACGCGGTACCGCCTGCTCGCGTCACCGCCACCATTCCGTCACGCACGGTGCGTTTGGCCTGTTCGTCCAGCGCTACTTTCGCCATCACCTGCGGCGCGGTCACGTCACGGCAACGCCCGTCGGGTTCTAAGATTCGCCGCACCATGTGCACACGATACCGCACGCCACCGTTGGCCAACGTCATGACGTACGCGGCAAGTTGTAACGGCGTAAACCGCTGTGTCAACTGCCCGATAGCACATTGACAGGTATCCCCCGCCACCCAGTTTCCTTTGTTATCGGGCGACGATAACACGCCTCGCGCTTCACCGATCTCGATACCGGTTGCGCACCCCAACCCGAACGCCGCCGCAAACGCATTGATTCGCTCAATACCGAGCAACCGCCCCAGATCCATAAAATACACGTTACACGATTTTTGTAGGGCCGTCACCGCATCAACAGCGCCGTGGCGGCCCATGCATTTGGGAGCAAACCCCACCGCTTCGTAATACCGATACACGCCGTCACACACCACGTCCGTCTGCACCTCTTCGGTGATGGCCGCGAGCGCCACCGCCGGCTTGATGACCGAACCGCACGGAAACGTTCCCCACAACGCACGATTGAACAGCGGCCGATCGGGATCGTTGCACAGCGCCGTATACTGTGCGGAATAGGTAGACAGATCG
>JAZOQQ010000049.1:0-3442 GCA_045656165.1 Acutalibacteraceae bacterium | reverse complement strand
ATCGTGCAATACAGTTTTTGCGACATCATCAGAGATAATGCTCGCTTTTTGTGCGATTTCAATCCAGTATTCTGTTTCGTAGCATTCTTTCAAAGCAATCTGCAATTTAGCGATAAAATCGGGACGGCTGTGCGCATATTTTGCCTCACGAATATTTGCGCCGATGCTTGTGCCACTTCGCTCAAGTTGATTAGACAAGGAATAGTGTCCTTTGATGCTATCGGTCAATTTTAAGATTTGAATCGCAAATTCTGTTGACATATCAGCAAGTTTGTTTTCAGGCATACTATCACCTCATTTACTCCAATTGTACCACACGTTTGCAAACTTTTCAATGAAATCGCGCAAGCGCGATGAAATCCTCACTCCGCTCGGATGAAATCTGCTTCGCAGATGAAATTAAATCCGTCCTTATCTCCCGACGAAGTCGGATTTCATCACGAAGTGATTTCATCCCACGAAAGCGGGATTTATCCCGTCCGATAGGACGGATTTAGTTGAAAAGAACCCACACTTGTCGTAGACAAATGTGGGTTCTTTTCTGGAGCAGGTAAAGGGAGTCGAACCCTCCTATCGAGCTTGGGAAGCTCGCGTTCTACCGATGAACTATACCTGCATGCGCCTATTATCCTATCACACCTTTTTGGAAAAATCAAGGGGATTTTGTTTGCTTTTTTACTTGATTTGTGGTATAATAGGGTAACCTGTTTGGGAGGAGATTTGCTGTATGAAATGCTTACCCGATAGCTTGTTGGCGCACCCATCGGTATTCGCCGTCAACGATTCGTATCATATCATGGTACCGACCACCGTGGAAGCGTTGGTTTCCGTTAAAGTCGGCGATACCGAATACTTTGACGATTCCAACGGTATTTGCCGTACGTCACGGCCGTTACATGCTGTCATCGTACCGCAAGCGGATTTGGATCGGGAAAAACAATATACTGTACGCATCCGTAAGGTAATCGCGCGCAAACCGTATTTCAGCGAGACCGAAGATGTGATGGAATACCCGTATCCGTTTTACCCGGTGGCCGATAGCGAAACCGTGCGCATTTTCCAGTTTTCCGACGTACACAGCTATACCCAAGAAGCCATTGATGCAGCAGCACACGCACCCGCTAAACCGGATATTGTCCTGTTTAACGGCGACGTTGCCGAGGATAGCGACTCCATCCCCCATCTGTTGACCCCCTATCGCATTGCCGGCGCTGTAACCGAGGGCGAACGGCCGTGTGTGTTCTCGCGCGGTAATCACGATCTGCGCGGTAACTGTGCCGAGATCCTGTCGGATTACTGCCCCACCGACAACGGGCGTTCGTATTACACGTTCCGTTTGGGACCGGTATGGGGTGTTGTGCTTGACTGCGGCGAAGACAAAGCCGATGAGCATCCCGCCTACGGCAACATGAACTGTTGCCACGCGTTTCGTTTGCGTGAAACCGCTTTTTTACGCACCTTGACAGGTTACGACGATCCGTCGATCCGATATCGTTTAGTTATCAACCACGTGCCGTTTTGCATGAATCACGGTAGCGGCGAATTCTGCATTGAGGTGCCGCTTTACACCGAATGGGCCGAAATCCTGCGCGAAACGGTGAAGCCGCACCTGATGTTGTGCGGACATATGCACACGTTTCGCACGGTGCGAAACGGTGAGGCGTGGGATGATAAAGGGCAACCTTGCCCCACCGTCATCACATGTTACCCCAAAGCCGCCGATAAAACGTCACGCGGATTCACCGGTGCGCTCATCACGCTCAAAGCCGACGGCGCGGATGTGATCGGCGTGGACAACGAGGGAAACTCTCCGTTTTCCGATACCATTGCGTGGGAGGAATCGTAAATGCCGCGTCCACTACTTTGGTACTGGGCGGCTGTTTCGTTTGTGTCGATTGTTGTCACCATTTGGGATAAAGCGATCGCCGGTAAAAAGCGGCGACGTGTCCCCGAAGCCACGCTGTTTGTGCTGGCGTTACTGGGCGGTTCTGCCGCCATGTACGTGACGATGTTGCTCATCCGCCACAAAACGCTGCACAAGCGGTTTATGCTGGGATTGCCCGCCATTCTCGCCGTGCAACTGTTTGCTTATGTTGCGTTAACCTAATAAAAGACCGATCAGCCGTCGGGCTGATCGGTCTTTTTCATAAGTGATAAGATAACCGTGGTAATAACGAGTAAAACCGCCATTACGATAAACGCGGTAAGGGTGATGGTACGAACGCTGTCAATCAGCCCGTACAACAACGCACAAACGTACTCGCGCAAAGCCGATTCACCGATCACCAGTTTTGACGGAAAATCCAGCCGTGCAAACAGGAAAGCGGGAACAGCCGCCAAGGCGGTTCCGATAAACAGCGAACCGGCGGTGCCCTGTAGGCGTTCACGCCACGAACGACCGAGCGGCAGTATACTGACCACCGTCAATACACCTAACACCGCCACAAACCACCAAAACCCGTCAGCCACTTGTTTGGGCAAGGCCGAATCGGCAAAGAATGGCTTTGCCAGTTTCAGCGTGCGGTCGCCGATGCCGGATGCCGCCACCAACGCGGTGCTCTTCACCAGTTCCTTAGCAATGGTTTCGGCGGCTTTGGGATCCAACGGTCGCTCTTCAACAGGCAATCCGTCAAAATACGCTTGTATCGCTGCACGGAACGGTTCGGCCGAGAGCGCGATGTCGGCGGTGTTGTTTTCGCCACGAAGTGTGCCGTAGACCGACGCGATGCTCGGTTCAACGGCGGCGCGCACCGTCTGCTTGGTAACGCCCTGCTGTAGCGTTTCATACGGGATGCCGTAGAAAAGTGCCTCCGACTGTAAGTGATCTTGCACCGCGACGTATAGCGCATCGTAAAACGCATCGTTCGCCGCCGCGCTGTATCGTGACGGTTGATAGACCTGCCGCGCGGACAACGACAATAAGCAGAGCAAGGCCGCGAGCACCAACAACACGGCCAGTACCGTGCGGGCAACCGAGGAAAGAAGTTTAGCCATAGGTCTTCCACTCCTTCCCTTCCACTTTGCGGCAGATAAGTGCCATGCGCTGTGTTTTGAACAAATGCCCGTTTTGACGCGGATAGCACGTGTACATAAACAGGGTTTCCGGCTCATCAGCCGGCGGCACCAGTATTGCCGGGTTTTTATAGTGGAAAATCAGCGTGTCCACCACTTCATACACATATTTTCCGTATATCGTATCCATCGTCACCAACGTGCCGATCGGCGTGGTTTCAATCTCATAAAAATGCGACGTCACGTGCGCAGACAACACGGTGCGGCCGCCTTGCCCACAAAAACGAGAAGCGAACCGCATGCCGACACCTTTGCGCAACAGCGCGTTTTCATCGCCAAAATACACGGGGATGTCGCGCCGCTCCCAACCGTCCACGTTAAGCGTGGCCCAATTCGTGCCGTAACGGATGACAGGAATGTGCCCTTCATC
>JAZOQQ010000048.1:0-5720 GCA_045656165.1 Acutalibacteraceae bacterium | reverse complement strand
ATCGCCGACGAGCGCGCCGATACGTTGAAGGTCGGTAAAGTCAATGTTGACGAGGAAGGCCCGCTCGCCATGCAATTCGGTATTCAAAGTATTCCCACGCTATTGCTGTTTCAAGACGGTAAACTCGTGGATTCGGTCATCGGTTACCGCACCAAAGAACAATTAGACGCATGGCTGGATGCGTAAAAGGAGTGTCAAACATGTCGGAATTTTATAACATGACCATTGCCGGTGTACCGTGCGCACTGGAAAAATTTGCCGTTAGCGATAAGCTGGACATCGCCGCGTTCATCTGCTTTGACAACGTAGATGTCACCGTGGCCGGCTGCGCACAACTGCTCAAACGCGTACCGGATTTTGACGTTATTTTAACCCCCGAAGCCAAAAGCATTCCCATTGCTTATGAATTTGCACGTCAATCGGGCAAGCCCTACGTGGTCGCCCGCAAAGGTGTTAAGGTATACATGCGCAACCCCTTGCACGTCACCGTTACCTCCATCACCACGCAAAAAGAACAGCACCTCTATCTCGGCGAGTCCGAAGTCGCCAAACTACGCGGCAAACGCGTGTTGATCGTGGACGACGTCATCAGCACCGGTGAATCGCTGATTGCGGTTCGCAAACTCGTCGAGGATGCGGGCGGCATCGAAGCCGCCGCGTGTGCGTTCCTCGCGGAAGGTGATGCCGCCGACCGCGACGACATTATCTTTCTTGAAAAACTCCCGCTCTTTTTCAAATAACGTCACTTGTCTTCTCCGCCGAAGGTTGACTGACCCTCGGTGGATTTTTTGTACCTTTCCCACAAATTTATCGTAAAACGATAAATTTGTATTGACTTTCATCAAAATCTGACGTATGATAGTGACACCGCACACAGATTGCAAAAGGAGTATTCTATATGGAAGAAAACATGTTAACCACACCGACCAAACGTGACTTTTCACTTGCCGACATACTGTTTGCTTGGTTTTCGCTCATTGCCGGATACCTGCTGTGCCGCACCGTTCCCGTCAACGAAAAACCGCTCGGTGCCGCAGCGTTGATAACGGTCGTCTTAATCGTTACCGCCCTCTTTTTAAAATACAACGGCCACTCTTTCGGCTTTCGGCCGATCGCCGCACTGGTTTCGGCACTCGCTGCAGCCGCTTCGTTGCTGATATCCGATAATGGTGTTCTGCAATTTTTCGCCTATGTGTATGCGCTCGGCGCGTATGGGTACATGATCTACACCGCTACCGGCAACGCGCTCGGTTCACCGGGCTTACTACTGGCCGACTGGCTGAAAGCGTTATTTATTCTGCCGTTTTGTTCGTGGTCGTCGGGCGAATTGTTCCGCAGTTTATTTCACGGACGCATCAAAAAAGGCGGCAGCGTAGCCCTGAAGATCCTCATCGGTTGTGGCGTTACCGTCATTCCTACCGGCATTGTACTGGCGTTATTGTCCTACGACGCGGATTTTTCACGTTTGATAAAATCCCTGTTCACTTGGCATTTCGATCCGATATCACACTTTATCAGTTTGACCTTCGCTGTTCCCGTTGCCATGTATCTGTATGGGCTATATCTCTCCTGTATCGATCACAAAAAGCCGGATCTGTTCGGTGCCCCTCAACGAGAACGCATCGCGGATAAAATGGCATTCGCTCCATTGTTGACCGTACTGGCGGCCACCATTCCGCTTTTATTCATCTACTGCCTGTTTTTTATCTCACAATGGCAATATTACATATCCGGCTTTACCGGCGTTCTCCCGACATCGTTCAGTTACGCCGAATACGCACGTGAGGGTTTCTTTCAACTGTGCGCCGTATCGGTTATCAATTTGGTCATACTGTTGGCCATTATTCTTTTCAGTAAACGTGGCGGCCGCAAAAACATAGCGATCAACACGTTGGCGGTGCTGTTTTCGCTGTTTACGTTAATCCTCATCAGCACCGCTATAGCAAAAATGGTCATGTATATTCATTGTTACGGCTTGACCACCAAACGCGTATACGCGACGTGGCTGATGATCGTACTGGCTATCGTTTTTCTGCTCATCGCCTTAAGCCGTTTTATCAAGCGCGTGAAAGTTGCCTCCGTCTGTGCCGCCATACTGGTCACGGCCTTTACGCTGTTGTCGTTGTGCAACGTTGAAAGTGTGATCGCACGATATAACGTTGACCGTTTTCTTGACGGCTCGTTACCGTCGGTGGATCTGGCCGCACTTGAAGACCTCGGCGACACCGCCATCCCCGAACTGATACGCCTCGCACAGCACTTAGAAGTAGGAAACGTGACCCCCATCAAAGACAGTACCTATGAGGAAGCGTCGCGCTACGGTGACCTATATCACCGTACCGTATGTGCATTGATTCGGGCAAACGATCGCTTGTCTGCTTCGGATAACAAACTGACGGCCTTTACTATCAACCGCGCCCGCGCAAAAGCCGCACTTTCCGAAGTTTATTCTTGACTTTTTACGACAAATGCGGTATGATAAACACAAAGAAAATTGCTTTTGCACGACTGACGGATAACGCAGAGCACTGCGGTGGAATGTAAAAGCATGTAAAGCCGACCGTCTGGGCAAATTCAGTTGTGCAAAGCTGGATTTGCCCTTTTATTTTTGGAGGTTTCAAGCAATATGACTCATGCAAACTGGAACGGTTTTGTCAGCGGCGCTTGGCAAGACGAAATCAACGTACGCGACTTTATTCAACAAAACTACACGGAATACGTCGGCGACGAGAGTTTCCTCGCCGATTCCACGCCGCGCACGAAGGCCTTGATGGAGCGCTTACAAGCGCTGTTTAAAATTGAGCATCAATTCGGTGGCGTGCTGGATATTGACGTGGATACCGTATCCACCCTCACCGGCTACACTCCCGGTTATTTAGACCGTGAAAACGAGATCATTGTCGGTCTGCAAACCAACCGCCCCCTCAAACGCGGTGTCAACCCCTTCGGCGGTATGCGTATGGTTCGCAGCGCCTGCGAAGCATACGGCTACAAACTCAGCCGCAAGGTTGAAGAAGAATTCATGTACCGCACCACGCACAACGATGGCGTGTTCCGCGCCTATACCGACGAGATGCGCGCCGCGCGTAAAAGCCACGTCATCACCGGTTTGCCGGATGCATACGGTCGCGGCCGTATTATCGGTGACTATCGTCGTGTCGCGCTGTACGGCGTGGATCGTTTAATTGCCGAGAAGAAACGCGACAAACGCGCACTCGAAGAAACGTATTTTGACACGTTCCAAACCCGCCAAAGCGAAGAATTGTATCAGCAGATTGCTTTCTTGGGTTACCTCAAAGAAATGGCCGCCATGTATGGCTTTGACATCAGCGAACCCGCTTCCAACGCACGCGAAGCGATTCAATGGACCTATTTCGGCTACCTCGCCGCTATTAAAGAGCAAAACGGCGCCGCCATGTCACTCGGCCGTGTCAGCACGTTCTTTGATATTTATATTGAACGCGATATTCAAAACGGCACCCTCACCGAAGAGGGCGCACAAGAACTCATGGACGATTTCGTCATGAAATTGCGCATGGCGCGCCATCTGCGTACCCCTGAATACAACGAACTGTTCGGCGGCGATCCCATGTGGATCACCGAAGCTCTCGGCGGTGTTGGAGAAGATGGCCGCCCCTTAGTTACCAAAAACACCTTCCGTATGCTTCACACGCTATATACGCTCGGTTCTTCTCCCGAACCAAACTTAACGGTGCTGTGGTCCAAAGACCTGCCCGCGCCGTTTAAAAAATACTGCGCCAAAGTGTCAACGGACACCGACTCCATCCAGTATGAAAGCGATGACCTCATGCGCCCGATCTACGGTGACGACTATGCCATCGCCTGTTGCGTATCCGCCATGAAGATCGGCAAACAAATGCAGTTCTTCGGCGCACGTTGCAACCTGGCCAAACTGTTGCTTATCGCCATTAACGGTGGTTACGATACCACGTCCGGTATTCACATCGGCCCGCAAATGCCAGTGCTGGAAAGTTTGGATTACGATACCGTGATGGAACGGTATTTGATCTACACCACGTGGCTTGCCAAGTTGTACGTCAACACCATGAATATCATCCACTACATGCACGATAAATACGCCTATGAAAAAATCCAAATGGCGTTACACGACACCAATGTGCATCGCTTTATGGCATTTGGCATCGCGGGCTTGTCAGTCGTGACCGACTCCTTCAGCGCCATGAAGCACACCATCGTCACACCTGTCAAAGACGAAAACGGCTATATTGTTGACTTCAATCGCGCGGGCGATTTCCCCAAATTCGGCAACGATGACGATCGTGTCGACACGATCGCGCAAGAACTGACACACGATTTCATCACCAAACTGCGCCACGCCAAAACCTATCGCGAGGCAGAGCACACCTTGTCGGTGCTCACCATCACCTCCAACGTGATGTACGGCAAACATACCGGTGCCACGCCCGACGGCAGACCGGCCGGTGCGCCGTTCGCGCCGGGTGCGAACCCGCTTCATAATCGCGAGGAAAACGGCGCGTTGGCCTCACTCAACTCGGTTGCCAAGATCCGCTACGACGATTGCCGTGACGGTGTGTCCAACACGTTCTCCATCACGCCCGAAGCGCTCGGCCGCACAAGCGACGAACGCCACGAAAATTTGGTCAGTATTTTGGACGGCTATTTTGCCAAGGGTGCACACCACATCAACGTCAACGTGATGAATCGCGAAACCCTGCTCAAAGCGTATGAGCATCCCGAAGATTACCCGAACCTTACCATTCGCGTATCGGGTTATGCGGTACATTTCCACAAACTCTCGCGTGAACAACAACGCGAAGTTATCAGTCGTACCTTCCACGATGCATTGTGATATGACGGGATATTTACACTCCATTCAGTCGCTCGGCACCGTTGACGGTCCCGGCGTACGCTTTGTCGCATTTTTGCAGGGCTGCCCGCTTCGTTGCGGTTGCTGTCACAATCCCGATACGTGGTCGTTCGACGGCGGCACTCCTATCACCGCCGCCGAATTGGTCAAACGTGCCACGTCGTTTCGCGCCTATTTTGGTGAAAGAGGCGGCATCACCCTGTCGGGGGGCGAACCGCTGATGCAAGCGGATTTTGTGGCGGAAGTGTTTCGCCTGTGTCATGAACAAGGCATCCACACCTGTTTAGACACTTCGGGCGTCTGTTTAAACGACTCCGTCAAAGCCGCCCTCGCGCACTGTGACCGCGTACTGTTGGATGTCAAATACACCGACAACGCATTGTATCGTCAACACGTCGGCATGCCATACGATGACGTCCTCGCTTTTTTGGCGTATCTCAATGAGCAAAGTATCCCCACCACCGTGCGTCAGGTCGTTATTCCCACGTTGAATGACACGGCGGAAAACTACGAAGTATTGCGCAATCTTCGTCGCACCCATACGTGCATTGACAGCGTAGAGTTGCTTCCGTTCCGCAAGATCTGTCAAGTCAAATACGACAACTTAAACTTGCCGTTTGCGTTTGCCGACTTTCCCGAAGCGAATCCCGCTACCGTGCGCGAAACCGAACAAAATCTACAAAATTAAAAGAGCGCAGCCGCCCACATGGGCGGCTGCGCGTTTTATTATAATGCTGCGTATAAATCTTGTAAGCGACTGTCCAAAGATTCCTTGTTAAAAGAAATCGTGGCGAAGCATTGTGTGTAATGAAATATCGCTATGCGATATGAAATAATCCTTACGGATTAT
>JAZOQQ010000047.1:0-2091 GCA_045656165.1 Acutalibacteraceae bacterium | reverse complement strand
TTACCATTGAAGATGTTTACGAGCCGTATTTGTTGCAACTTGGTTTTATTAACCGTACGCCGCGTGGTCGAGTGGTGTTACCGGCGGCTTATGCACATTTGGGCATTGCCCATCAAACCACCTTTGATATGTAAAGGATTTTTTCAATGAGAGTAGCGGAAAATTGGAAAGATTATGAATTGCTTGATGCCACCGATGGTGAGCGCTTGGAACGTTGGGGAAATTGCCTGCTGATTCGTCCTGATCCGCAGATTTTGTGGAGTACAGGGAAACGCCATCCGTCGTGGAAAGCGGCTCAAGCGCGGTATCATCGCTCACGTACGGGTGGGGGACATTGGGAAACCTATAAACAACTTCCGGATGTGTGGGAAATCGGTTATGATTCTCCAAGTGTTTCGGGTTTGCGTTTTCGTTTAAAACCGATGGGCTTTAAACATACAGGGTTGTTTCCCGAACAAGCGGTCAACTGGGATGCCATGGCGGATATGATCCGCGCGGCAGGCCGACCGATTCGAGTGTTGAACCTCTTCGGCTATACCGGAGGTGCCACGTTGGCCTGTGTAGCGGCAGGTGCTCACGTTACCCACGTAGATGCCTCTAAAGGTATGGTCGCATGGGGGCGTGAAAACACGGTTTCTTCGCAATTAGAAGATAGCCCGATGCGTTGGTTAGTTGACGATTGTGGTAAGTTTGTTCAGCGCGAACAGCGACGCGGCAATACCTATGATGCCATTTTAATGGATCCGCCTTCCTACGGACGCGGGCCGAATGGCGAAGTGTGGAAACTGGAAGAGCAAATTTTTCAACTGGTGAAGGAATGTGCCGCCCTGTTATCGGACAATCCTTTGTTTTTCCTGATAAACTCGTACACGACCGGCTTGTCGCCGTCGGTAATGCAGTATATGCTCGCTTCGCTGATTACCCCGCGCTTCGGTGGACAGACGTCTGCCGATGAAATCGGATTACCTGTTACGCAAAGCGGTTTGGTGTTGCCCTGTGGTGCCACAGCCATGTGGAAAGCTGGTGACTGATCGTGATGATTGAAGCAAAACAGGTGCGCTTTCGGTATGAAGAGGATGAGCGCGAAAACGAATTGGTTGTATTAGACGGTATTGATCTTACCATTCCCAAAGGGCAGTTTGTGGCTTTACTCGGTCATAATGGGTGCGGTAAATCTACATTGGCCAAGCACTTTAACGCCTTACTATTGCCGCAAGGTGGCTGCATGCTGGTCAAAGATATGCCGACGTCTGATGAGAAATGCTGTTATGATATTCGGCGTACGGTGGGCATGGTATTGCAAAACCCCGATAACCAGTTGGTGTCCACCATCGTGGAAGAGGACGTGGCTTTCGGACCGGAAAATTTGGGCGTGGAACCTCAAGAAATCCGCAAGAGGGT
This sequence comes from Acutalibacteraceae bacterium, assembly GCA_045656165.1. Lineage (GTDB taxonomy): Bacteria > Bacillota > Clostridia > Oscillospirales > Acutalibacteraceae > RGIG3009. The sequence goes on along the minus strand of JAZOQQ010000047.1, from coordinate 690 downwards.
TGATGAGGCGCTAACAGCAGTCGGCATGTACGAGTACCGTGATCATGCCGCTCATAAGTTGTCGGGTGGCCAAAAACAAAGGGTTGCCATCGCCGGTGTGCTTGCCATGCAGCCGGAATGTATTGTATTGGATGAACCAACAGCCATGTTAGATCCGCGCGGCAGACGTGAAGTGATTGATACGGTTTGTCGCTTAAATCGCGAACAAGGCATTACGATCGTGCTGATTACGCATTACATGGAAGAGGCGGTACTGGCGGATCGTGTGGTCGTTATGGAAAACGGCAAAATTATGATGGACGGAACACCTCGTGAGGTGTTTTCGCAAGTGCAGAAAATACGGGATTTGGAATTGGATGTTCCGCAACCGACGGAGTTATGTGATGCCCTGCGGCAAGAGGGAATTGATATTCCGTCAAATGTGTTAACGGTTGACGAATGTGTTGATGCGTTGACAAAACTAATGATGTAGGGATAACGTATGGCTTTAATAGAAACGCAAAACTGCATAGTGCGCTATTCAACCGGTACGCCGTTTGAACGGGAAGCTCTCCACGAGGTCTCTGTTGCCATTGAAGAGGGCGAATTCGTTGGTGTTATCGGCCATACCGGATCGGGTAAATCCACGTTTGTGCAATTGCTGAACGGTTTGTTAAAACCCGCATCCGGTAAGGTGTTATTGGATGGCTA
>JAZOQQ010000046.1:0-2349 GCA_045656165.1 Acutalibacteraceae bacterium | reverse complement strand
TACATGGGCAATATGACCCCCCCGTCTTCAAATATTTTGGCGGCGATGGAAGCGTTGACTCTCACCGCCTTGTTACCCGAAGAGGTATCGCAAGGGCGTTTTTGGGGCGTGCTGTGGATCATTTCGCTGTGGTTTATTTTTCAGCGTCTGTTAATGGTGTTTTTGTTCTGCAAATACTACAAAGTCAAACCCATGGCCAAGGAAGATTTACCGCGGCTGTCCGAAGTCTTCAAGAGCGGTTGGCAGGGCATGCTGTTGCCGCTGATCATCCTGTTACCTTTTTTGCTGGATTCGTTGTTTAAAGACACCGTTATTACCGCGCAACTCGGCGCGACAGGTGCCAAATATCTCTCGTCCAGTTTGCTCTTGTTCATTCCCGGCGTAGCGGCGCTGTATAACGTGCTGATCGCCAAGGATAAATCGGTGATTACCCCGCATAAGATCGCCAAAATGTTTGCGAGCGGTATGAAATCCCTTGCACCGTCGGTCGGCGTGTGTATCATCGGTTACATGATCGGCGCCATGTTCAAAGACCTCAATGTCGCAAGCGAACTGCTTACCTTTGTGCAGGGCTTTTCTTTCTCAAAACTCGGCATGGTGGTGTTCATTTGCGCCATCAGTTGCGTGATGGGTATGATCATTCCCGGTTCGTCCATCGTTGTCACGTTCGGCCCGACGTTTATTGCCGCGCTCGCGGCTGTCGGGGTGGATCCGTTGCTTGCCGCCGCGATGCTGCCGTGTATTTGCGGTGTGATGTGCGGTATCACGCCGCCGCTCGGACTCGGTATGTATGCCGGCATGACCATTGCCGAATCGGATTTTAATAAGACGTTTAAAAACAATTTGTGGTGGGTCGCGACCCAGTTCATCATGCAAGTCGTGGTGCTCATGGGCTGGCTGCCGGTGCTGTAAAGGAGGGTGCCACGTGAAAGAAACATTCAAAAAGATTGCCGACATCGGCAAACTGGTGTGCGGCTACGTGCTGATGATCACGTTGTTTCTCGGCGGCCTTACCTTCTTCGGCTACATCGCGGCGCTGATCATCGGTGGTGATACCGCCACCGCGATCTGCACGTTCTTGTATAAAACGTGTATTCCGATCATTACCTACGCCACGTCGCTGTCGGTGTTACTGGGACTGGTGTGTATGTACCTGGCAGGCGAAAAAGCCCTCACCCCTGAGAAAAAACAAAAAACCAAATAAAAAACACGCCCGCATGGGCGTTTTTTTATTGCGTTAATAATTGTATGGCATAGCGGGCATATTCCGACACGTATTGACCGCGTCGCGTTACTACCGCCGGATTTCGTGTGTACGCACAATCCCGAATGGTGAATAAGGTGACCGCCTTTTCAGCCAATACTTCTTGCAAGAAGGGAAGGGGGAGTACCGTGGCACCCACGCCTGCCGATACCATATCCAACGCGGCAGACAGACTTTTAACTTGTACCGTGATCGTCGGCCTTTCATCGGAGGCGGCGCAGATCTTATCAAAGGTCTGTCGCATTTCCTGACCCGCACCGACCGTGATGAACGGCAAGTGTGCACAGTCGGCAAACGCGACTTCACGGTACACACCGCACGGTTTCGACGGAATATGTTCCGCCATGGCGTTGGGTACCGCCAGCATCACGGTCTCGGACTCCATCGGTACTACTTCCAGCACCGAGTCGTCTACCGGAAGATTCAAAATGGCAAAATCGAACTTGCCGTCTGCCACGTCGCGCCGTAACGCGGCGCTGTCGTCCTCGTGCAGGACAACTTCCACATGCGGAAATGTTTCGCGCAGCGCTTTGATGATGCGCGGCATCAAATACTGGCACCGAAACGGCGATACCCCAATCGTCAGCCGACCGGCTTCACCGCTTTGAAAACGCCCCATCGTGTGGCGCAATTGATCGCATTCAAACACCAAGCGTGCCGCTTTTTCCGCAAAATGTGCGCCGGCGGGCGTCACGGTCAGCGGCGAGGTGGAGCGGTCAAACAATTTGACCCCCAACTCTTGTTCCAAAACACCGATCTGCTTACTCAGCGCCGGTTGCGAAATGCCGATTTCTTCGCTGAGTTTCGAGAAACTGCGCACCTCGGTGAGCCGTACCGCATATTCTAATTGACGACGGTTCATACCATCACCTCACTCTCTTATCTTACTGTTTTTCACGCAAAAAAGCAAGATATTTATTGACAATTCAAGCGCGGTATTTTACCATAGAAGTATCGTCTTTAAAGGAGAATTGACTATGAACTTTCCCGGCCTTATCCCGACCGATATTTATCTGCCGAAACGCGGCACCGATCTGCACAAATGGGCGGTGGTGGCGTGTGACCAATTCACCTCGCAACCGGCC
>JAZOQQ010000045.1:0-18566 GCA_045656165.1 Acutalibacteraceae bacterium | reverse complement strand
CGAGTATTTGTGCCCGATGGATTATTATACGGGGAAAAAGACGATTACCAAGCGTACCTATTCGATTCATCATTATTCGGCGTCGTGGACGTCAACCGTGACTAAACGCACCACACGTATCAAGCGCATTATCGGTGTGAAATTATACGATAAACTGTATGGGAAGTTTTTGCACAAGTGGAAAGGGTTGGAGTGGTGATCGTGCCTGAAAACGTGTTTCGAAAAGTAAAACAGAATATTCCATCTCCGTGGAAAACGTGTTTCTGGGCGGCGACGGTTGTCGGCTTGATCGCGCATATCTACAAAATGACCAACTGGCTTCCTAACTGGGATTCTTTGGTGTTCCGCTACGATGCGCAAAACATGTTGGAGATTGGGCGTTGGTTTTTGCCGGTTGCGGCGGCACCGAGTTCCTTTTACGATCTACCGTGGGTGACGGGGCTTTTGGCTATTGTGTTTCATGCACTGGGAGCGATATGTATCTGCCACCTGTTTGATATTAAGAGAAAATCCACGGCATTGCTGATCGGCGCGGTGGTGGTATCGTTCCCGACGGTTACATCGGTAATGCTTTACAATTATGTGGCGGATGCGTATTCACTGTCCTTTTTGCTTGCGTGCTTGGCTGCGGTTCTTATGACACGTCAAAAACCGAATTACTGGTTGGCGGTGGCGTGCATTACCTTGTCGGTAGGCATTTACCAAGCGTATATTACGGTTACGATTATGCTGTTGCTCTGTTACTTGATTACTCAAGCGATGCAGCGAGATACGCAGCCCAAAACGGTGTGGCTGCAAAGTGTCAAGTTTTTAGCAACCGGCGCTGTCGGCATGGCGTTGTATTACGGGGTCTTGATGCTCCTTTTAACCGTGACGGGAACAAAACTTTTAGAATATCAGGGGATGAATAGTGCCACCTCGTTGGCGGGATTGGATATTCTCGGCTCGTTATATACGATTAAGGAATCGTTTGTGAACTACTTCTTTGATTGTTCAGCCGGCTTTACGGTATTCCACGGCATTAACATTGCTTTTGTTGTGTTGACGGTTGTCTTCTATGTGGTGGAACTTATCCGCAACAAGCCCCCCGTGCTCAACGTGATATTGCTGGTGCTTTGCGCGGTGATGCTGCCGTTTGCGGCGAGCATTCTCGCCTTTGTGAACAGCACTGTGGATTATCACAATTTAATGAAAATGGGCTTTGTCGTGTTTTACGTATTCTTGCTTTTGCAGTACGACAAGCGCAGCAACAGCGCCAAAATGTTTCAAGCTGTGAAAGCTTGGGGGATACTTGCCGTGACGTTTGCGTTGGTCTTTGTACAAATTCTCATCGCGAACGTTAGTTATCACAAACTGAATCTGGCGTATGAAAAATCCTACGGTGTGTTGATTCGTATTGCAGACCGCATCGAACAAACCGAGGGTTCGGAAGCGTGCGAAAAACTGTTAGTGGTGGGTCATTTGCCGGATAGTGAAGCGTATAGTGCGCAACTGCCGCCGGATATGACGGGAACGACCGATGGGTTGATTTTGCGAGCGGACGATGAGATTGTCGGACAAAGTGTGTTGTGCACGGCGTTGAATGATTACGGCGGTACGTCCTATACCTTTGTGACGGGTGAAGAAAAAGCCGCGCTGTTGGCAACAGCTGAGGTGCAGGACCTTAAAAATTGGCCTGCCAAACAGTCGGTTTGTGTGATCAACGATGTGGTTGTGGTTAAACTTGGTAATGAGGAGTAGACAAACATGATCTATTTTTGTGCGGATGATTACGGCATTGGTGCCGCTTGTAACAGCCGCATTGAAAATTGTCTGACGCACGGTGTCTTGAATAAGGTGAGTGTACTGCCAAACGGCGAATTGACCGATTTTAAGAAACGGTTATCGCATAAGAATGCCACGCTTTCCTTACACCTGAATTTGGTGGAGGGGCATCCGTTATCCGATCCGCGTGATATTCCGTTACTTATCAATGAGCAAGGAAGCTTCAAGTATTCGTTCGTTGGTTTATTGGCTTTGTCTTTGCGGGGGAACAGGCGAGAGTTGGAGAGGCAACTCTACCATGAGATCAAGTGCCAGTTGTTGTTTTGGAAACAGGAAATGGGCGAAGAGACGCCGCTTTCCATTGATAGCCATCAGCACACGCACATGATACCGCTTATTTTTAAGACGCTGATGCGCGTGATTCGCGACGAGCGAATACAAGTGTCTTCGCTTCGCATTCCCGCCGAACCATTGATACCGTACTGGTTGACGCCATCGCTTTATGCCTCGTATCCGCTAAAAGGTGTTATTAAACAGTGGTTGCTTGGTTTCTTGGCGCTGGTAAATCGGCGAGAACTGAAACGGTCACAAATAGAGTTTCCATATTTTATGGGCGCGATGTTTTCGGGGCGGTTAACCGAAGACAAGATTGCGAAACTGCTTCCGCGTTACGTAAAACTGGCCGAAAAGCACGGCAAACATATTGAAGTCGCTCTTCACCCCGGATATCTGGTCGAGGGTGAACGTTTGATGGACGGATGTCGGCCGAGTTTCGAACATTTTTACATGTCGAAGTGGCGCCAAAAAGAGTATGACACGTTGATGAAAATTCAGTATCCTACACAAGTAAGGAAAGAAGGGCCGCAAGATGCCTTATATTGACAGTAAAAAAGTGGATGAAAAAACTCGATTAAAATTAGAGGCGTTGATTGAAAAATCGTATGGGTCGTACTGGCGTAAGAAACGACTGTTTGATATTTTCTTTGCTTCGCTGATATTGTTGTTTTTTCTGCCGCTGATGGTGGTAATCGCCATCGTGATCTGCATTGACGATCCGAGTGCCGGTCCCTTCTTTAAGCAAAAGCGGGTGGGACGTCACGGCAAAGAATTTTATATGTACAAATTCCGTACGATGCGTCCCGATGCCGAACAACTGCAAGAAGCACTGCAAGCTCAAAATGAGATGGAAGGCCCTGTCTTTAAAATGAAGGACGATCCTCGCATCACCCGTGTGGGGAAAGTGCTTCGCAAATTATCGTTGGATGAACTGATGCAATTTTTCAACGTGTTTAAAGGCGATATGACGTTGGTGGGGCCGCGTCCGCCGCTGCCGAAGGAAGTGGCTTATTACACCGATTATCAAAAATTGCGGTTGCACGTGACGCCGGGCATTACCTGCACGTGGCAGATTCACAAAAATCGCAACGACGTTCCGTTTGAGGAATGGGTGGAAATGGATTTGGATTACATACAAAACCGCACATTCCCCGGCGATATTTTGATTATGCTGAAAACGCCTCTTGTTATGTTAAGCGCAACGGGGCGGTAAGGAGAATGGCAATGAAAGTGGCTATGATCGGGCACAAGGTGGTGCCAAGCCGACGCGGTGGCATTGAAAAAGTGCTGACTTCGTTGTGCCCGTTGTTGGCGGATAACGGCGTCGATGTGACGTGTTATAATCGTTCCTCCGACCACGTGGAAAATGAATATGTTGGGACGGTGGTTGACCACGCTTATCGGCACGTTACGTTAAAGAATGCGTGGACATTGCACGCCAAAGGCCTTTCGGCCATGATCGCCTCGTTTACGGCGGCGATCAGCGCCACTTTTAGTCGTTATGATATTCTCCACTTTCACGCGGAAGGCCCCTGTGCGGCGATGTGGATTCCCAAACTGTTCGGCAAACGCTGTGTGGCAACCGTTCACGGTTTGGATTGGCAACGCGAAAAATGGGGGCACGGGTTTGCGTCACGCTATATCAAGTTTGGTGAGCGTACGATGGTCAAATATGCAGATGAGATCATTGTTCTCAGCGAGAATGCACGCGCGTATTTTCAAGATACCTACCAACGCGAAACCGTCTTGATCCCGAACGGTATTGAGCCACCGATCAAGCATAAAGCGGATGCGATTACCGAAGCGTATGGTCTTCAGTCAAATGAGTATATCGCGATGGTGTGCCGATTGACTGCCGAAAAAGGCGTTCACTATTTGATAGAGGCGTATAATCGTGTAAAAACCGATAAAAAACTGGTGATTGTCGGCGATACCAGCGATACGGATGAATACGTGGCACAATTAAAAGAAAAAGCAGCGGATAATCCCAACATACTGTTTACGGGTTTTTTGTCGGGCGAGGTGCTGGAAGAACTGTACAGCAACGCCTATTGCATGGTGTTGCCGTCGGATATTGAGGGTATGTCGCTCAGTCTTTTGGAGGCACTTTCTTACGGGAATGCCGTTTTGTGCTCGGATATTCCCGAAAATACGGCGGTGACCGAAGATAAAGCGATGTTATTTCACAAGTCCGATGTGGACGATCTGACCGCGAAATTACAGACCTTGTGTGACGATGAAACGGTTGTCAAGGATCTGAAAAACGGTGTTGAAGAATTCATACTGCGCAAGTACAATTGGCACGACGTCGCCAAACGAACGCACGATGTTTACAAAAAAGTGTTAGGGAATTAAAGGGGGCTATGCTATGAAGCGGAATCGGTTTACGTCAAAAACCAAACGGAACCTACGCGTTTTACGGTTATTTATTATTAGTTTGATCTTTGTGGCTATCGCAGCATCGGTTGCCGTTGTTGGGATTAACTATGTGGAGAACCGTGATTTTAAAGAAACCTTTTACTGTGTGAGCAGTTTGAAAGTGAATAATAAAATACGCGTCATTCAAATTTCCGACCTGCATAACTGCGCGTTTGGGAAAAACAATGAAAGATTGATTGAACGTGTTGAACGGCTAAAACCGGACTTGATCGTGTATACCGGCGACGGTATCAACGCACAAGAGAAAGGTCCGGATAAGGTCATTGATGTGTGTGCGGCACTTGCCGATGTGGCCCCTTCTTATTACATATATGGTAACAACGAGGTGGAGCGGTTGTATGACCAGCCCTTAACGCAAGAGGCGCTGGACAAGGCATTTGGCTTTAACGATGATAACCGTGATCCGAAGAAACTGCTGGAACTTGACGATCCGTTTGCGGCTCAACTTGAAAAAGCGGGCGTGAAGGTGCTTAAAAACGCCTCCGACACCTTGACAGTTGGCGCAACGAAGGTGGATGTCTATGGAGTACTGACTTCAAACCCCTCGTCGTTTTGGTCGTATGCAGGGGAGAGCTTTGACACTCATATTTACGAAAACGAAAATCATTTGAAGATCACCGCGATTCATGAGCCGACGGTGTTTGAGGAATATCGACCCGATACGTGGGGCGATCTGATGTTGGCCGGACACACGCACGGCGGCCTCGTGAAAGTCCCGATGATCGGCCCGCTGTATACGCACGACGGTGGTCTGTTGCCGGCTCGCAATGGGCATTACGTGTATGGCCGATACGACGTACAAGGACGTCCGTTGATTGTCAGCTCAGGACTGGAGAACCAAAACTTTTTCCGAATCAATAACTCGCCCGAACTGGTTATCGTGGATATCAATAAATTTTAACCGTAAAAAGGAGCGTATCCTATGTCTATTTCGCTGTTATCCAAAATCCCGTTGGTCATTGCGGGCGTTTTGCTGGTCGTGGGTGCTTTGATCATGTATTTTCGCTCAAAGCATCTGACTCGCACAGAATTTTGGAATCTTTTAAAAAGTACAAACTACTTGCAAGCTTGGGTGCTGGTATTTGTGGTGGTGTTGACGGTCGTGTTTGGCGTGCTAAATCACATTAAGGCCGGGCAGTACGTATCGGCGGTGGTTTCGCTGAACTATTCGGAGGCCTCGCAAGCACAGAATTCCAATGGTACTCGCTATAATATGGCGGAGATCATTTGCGATGAGGTGGTGGAAAAGGCCATCGAAATGGGTGCCCTTGAAAACGTCACCGTGAAACAACTGAAAAATTGTTTATCGGTTTATCCTTATGTGCAAGGCGATGTGAACGATGAATCCAATTATCACATTTCGACGGAATTTGTGGTGGAGTATTACGCCTCGAAGCACACCGAACACTTAAACGCGGAAAATGTGATCCAATTGATTACCAGCGCGTATAAAGAATACTATATTGAAAAATACACCGACAATTTTAGTTTGTCGCAGCAGAAAGAAAAGCCCGACTTCACCAAGATGGAGTATATGGATATCGTTACGTACTTCAACAAGGAGAGTACCGCGGTGCTTAATTATTTGTATGGCATGGCGGATAAAGGTCCCAGTTTTGTGACCGAGGACAACGCGACGTTCCAAGCGATTGCCGGTAAGGTGCATCAGTTTAAAGAAACGCAGATCGATCAAAACCTAAAATCGCTTATTTTGCAATACGGTATTGTGCGTGATAAAGCGGGCTATATTGACCGCTTGTCTTATCAAAATAAAAACACGTCATTCGATAAAGACAAACAAGAGGTATCGTTTGAACTTTGTAACGAAGCCATCGACATGTATGCCGAAGAAATGACGCGTATCGTCTTGGTTCCCACTTGGGACGGCAGCGGCAAGTATTATATGGGCCGCACCAAAGTCGGTATCGACGAATTGTCGGTGATGGCGACTTCGTTCAGCGATAGCGTGGCCTCCACCAACAAGGGAATGATGGACAACGAGTTGGTCATTCGCAAGATCAAATCTGCCGAAGAGGATGAGGATGCCAATGCCCAGGCGGACATGCTGATCGCATCGATTGACAAGAGTTTGGACAACTTTACCGCGTCGGCTATTAAAGCGGGACGCGAATATTCTAACCATACGATGAATCAATGTATCGCCGTCAGCATTTCGGGTTCTTCGCTGTTTGGCGAGTTAAAAACCGTTTTCATCTTTGCGGTACTGGCATATGTTGCCGCCATGGTGCTTGCGGTCTCAAAGAAACTTCCCAAGACCTGATCACACAATCTGACAAGGAGGATGCACTATGAAAAACTTTCAGATCCTGCGCTATTTAAAAAAGTTGTTGCCGATCATTGTGATTGTGTGTGTATGTGCTACGTATGCCATTAATATCAAACTGAAAGGTTCCAACACGTACGTCGCGTCGGAGGTTATTCATTATAACGACCCGGCTGCGGAACAAGGGCTGACACCTACAGGTTCCAAATTAGACGTTAACGAGATCAAATCGTCGTCCGTCATGTCGAAGGTCGTCAATCGCATGGGGTTGACGGGAACTTATTCGGTGGATAGCTTGATCTCCCGTTTGTCCATCACGCCGCTGCCGGATGCCGATAAACTGGCGCAAAAAGAAGCCAAGTTAGAGGAAGGCGAAGAATACGTCTATGAACCCAATACCTACGTGGTATCCTTTACGGCGACCAACAGCGAGGGACAAGGGTTTGCCAGAACGATTTTGGACGAAACGTTGGATGTGTATTTTGCGGAATACAGCCAAAAATATGTCAACGTTGCGCCTGCTAAAAACGTGACCGACAAGATCGAAAGCCAAAACTATGACTACATCGAAACGGTTGAACTGATCGATACCGGTATTGAGGAAACGCTGAACACTTTGTATCAACGTATGGCGCAAACGCCGTATTATCGTGCGACGGGAACCGGTGTTTCCTTTAGCGATTTGGCTGATGAATTCAACTACGTGAGAACGGTTCGCTTGTCGTCGCTGTTCTCCAAAATCTACAAATACCAAATCACCAAAAATAAAACGGTGTTGGTGTCTGACTATACCACCCGTATTGATAACAACAACATCTCCAACAAAAAGGAAGAAAGCATCGTTAAGGATACGGTTGACATAATCGACGCGTATGTGAAAAAGATGCGTGAGTCGGGCAATACCAATATCACGTATGAATACATTTTGGATAACATCCACGAACGCAATTTGCAAAACGAGGATTTTGTGGCATCCGGTGATCAGACCGTTACCTACGACGAGTTGATCTATAACTGGCGTAATCACAACGAAACGAAAGAATATGCCATTATTGATACCGCGTATTGCAACTATATTATTGATACATTTTCGGAGTGTACGGGCAAGTGCAAGGATCACGAGTGCGAAAAATCCGGCAGCACTTGCACGCAATTACACAACGATAATTATGACCAATTGAAAGCGGAGGTTGACGCTGAACTCACCTCGCTGATGACGGAATTGGATACGTTGTATAATACCACGATGAAAACCAACGACGAGTACAACCAGTATTTGGGTGCCAGTTATATTTCGGTATTGTCGTCGGCTTCTGTGAAATCCAGTGTTAATGTGGGTCTTTATACGTTGATCGCCTTCTTCTTCCTGATCATTGTGGGTTGCGGTGGTACCATCCTCTTTGGTCGTCTTGGTGATATTATTCATTACGTGTTCTATACCGATCATTTAACAGGATTGCCGAACCGTGCGTATTTTGACAAACATTTGGCGTCAATGGATAAGAAATTGTTGGATGACGGTACGGTGTACTGTGTGTTGGATATTGCCAACCTGGCTTCCATCAATGCCGAATATAATCGTGAAACGGGTGATGCCGTCATCAAGTTGTTCACCGCTTATTTGAAAGAAGCGTTTGCTAAGACCAAGGCACAACCGATTTATAACGGCAACGGCAGTTTTGTGATCTTAATTGACGATTCGGATTACATCACGGCGGAAGATATTTTGCGACTCTTCGGCTTGCGTTTGGACGAGCGTGATGAGTATCAGCACGTTACAATCAACTATCGCGTGGGTATTGCCGAAACCTTTAAAGACAATCAAACGGCCAGAAAATTGTTAGCCGCAGCTCTGCAAAGCAAGAAAGAGTTTGTGTCGGAGGGTAACAAACAGGCGTAAGCAACAGCCGTAAACACACAGAAAGGAGGGCAAATGCGAATGGAGAGCAAAAAATTGTTGGACATTGGGTTGAAAGGTTATTTTGTCTTGATAGCCGTACTGATGTACTATTTTTTGAACGAAACTCTCAATTTAGGGATATTTGTTACATACCGACACGTGTTTGCCCTCGTTCTGTTTGCTTCGGCTTTCGTTTACTTTTTATGTAAACCGAATATCGCACGCGGCGTCGCTACGCTGAAGGCAACGTTGGTGTATTGCACCCCTTTGATCGTGATATTGCTTGTCTCACTTTTTATTTGGTTTATGGGGCAGGTAGATACCGCCGTCATTTCACGTGGTTTGTCGGGCTTATTTGTTTACAACAACATGTTATCCTTTACCCTGGGTGCGGTTGCGTTTTTGTATGTGTTTGGGGAAAAGGGTATTTGGTACAACCTGGTCGCCATTCTCATTTCCAATATGCTGATCATCGCCACGGTTATCCTGCAAAATGGGATCGGCGCCTTCTTTTCGGAATTCGTCACTTTGATTGTCACGTTTGCGGATGTAACGGGTGATATCATTGTGCAAGCTGAGATCCACGAGTTGGCGTTCTGCATCGGTGCCTATCTGATCTATATGTTCTTAAAGCCAAAGAAAAACATCGTGTTTTTTATTCTGCTGGGGCTGACAATGTTTTGCTTTTTGGCGGCGTTTAAGCGCATCGGTATTATCGCGATCGTGGTGGCGTTGGCATTTGGTTGGCTGCTGAAATTTATTGCCAAGTATAAAGCGGATACCGCCAAATGGCTGGTGGTGTTCTTTGCGATCATTCTGATGGTGTTGCTTATCGGCTATGTTGCGATTATCAAGTTGGATGTCTTTACGCTGCTTGAAAAAGCGGGCATTAACACCAGCGGTCGTGTGGAGATCTACCAAGCTGTGGATAAGTTTTATGAATTTTCTCCCGAATTTTTGGGCAACGGCATCGGTTTCTTAACCTATCAACTGAGCACGAACATGAGCGTAGGTGTGTCTTCGGTTCACAATGACTTCTTACAATACTTTATCGACCTTGGCTTTTGGGGATATATTTTGTGGTTAGCGACGATGACGGTTGTTCGCGTGTGTTATTTCGGTGCCAAAGGTAAAACGGAGAACGCTATTATTACGTTTGCGTTAACGGTTTACTTGGTGATCGTATCATCTACGGATAACACGCTGAACTATCCGTTGCTCACCACCGTTTTGGCCGTCATTATGATCGGGCACGGCTTTGATGATGAAGTTTGTCGGCAAGAACAGCGTTTGTTTGGGTATGTATCGCCCATCAATCGAACAGCGAAGGATGGCTCTTTGTTATGAAGATATTATTGGTAAATAAATTCCTGTACCCCAGAGGCGGTTCCGAAAGTTATATGTTGAAACTCGGCGAGGAATTGCAGGCGCAGGGCCACGAAGTGGAATATTTTGGGATGTACGACGACCAAAACACGGTGGGGAATTCGGTTGGCGCGTACACGACCAATATGGATTTCCACTCGAACGGATGGGCACGTCTATGGTATCCGTTTAAGATTTTGTATTCGAGAGAAGCCGCCCGCAAGATCGGTAAAGTGTTGGATAGTTTTCAACCGGATATTGTGCACATGAACAATATCAATTTCCAGCTCACACCGTCGATTATTTATGCTGTGAAAAAGCGAGGCATTCCATTGGTGCAGACGGTACATGACTACCAAATGATTTGCCCGAATCACTTGTTGTACAGTTTTCGTGAAACGAGGCCCTGCGACCGTTGCGTAAACGGGTCAAAATGGCATTGCTTCAAGCACCGTTGCATTCACGGGTCGACCGTTAAGAGTTTACTCGGTGTGATCGAAGCCAAACTGTACGGCTGCTTGAAGACGTATTGCAAGGTGGATTTGTATATTTGTCCGAGCAACTTTTTAGCGAACAAACTGCTCGGTGCGTCGGATATTTACCAAGGAAAAACATTTACCATCCACAATTTTATTGAAAAACAAACGGTACCTGAAAAGAAACAGGATGCCGAACCGTATATCGTGTTTGTCGGCCGCCTTTCCAAAGAAAAAGGGGTGGAGTTGCTGGCGAACACCGCCAAACTGTTGCCTGAATATTCTTTTGTGGTAGCAGGAAACGGCCCGGATGACGCCTGTCTGCAAGGCATTGATAACGTCACGCTCAAAGGGTTTGTAAAAGGGGCGGCGTTGACCGAGTTGATGGCAAACGCTGTGCTGTTGATCGCACCGTCGGTGTGTTATGAAAACTGCCCATTATCCATTTTGGAAGCCCATTCCTTAGGCGTTCCCGTCGTGACCATGAATAGTGGCGGTATGGCCGAATTGGTTGAAGACGGTAAAACGGGCGGTCTTGCCGACAACCCCACGCCGCAATGCGTGGCGGACACCGTTCGTCGATGCTTGGACGAGTCGGTGTATGCGACGTTACAAGCCAATTGCGCCCGCGCGGGCGAGGAGATTATGGATGTTCACGAGTATTGTGAAACCCTTATAAAACAATATCAACGTCTGATTAAGAGGTGACAACCGTGGCGAAGCCCAAAGTGAGCGTGATTGTACCGGTATACAATACGGAAGCATATCTTGAACGGTGTTTACATTCGCTTACAAGCCAAACGCTGACCGACATTGAAATTATTGTGGTGGACGATGGCTCTAAGGAAGCGTGTGCTGCGCTTTGTGATGAATTTGCTCAGCAGGATTCCCGCATTCACGTGATTCACAAGCAAAACGGCGGGTTGGGATTTGCTCGTAACAGCGGATTACAGGCGGCGAGTGGGGAGTACGTCGGGTTTGTGGACTCGGACGATTACGTGGATCCTACCACCTACGAAACGCTGTACGCGGCGGCGACCGCTCATCGGGCGGATGTGGTGTTGGCGGGTATTTGCTTTGTTGGCGGCAACACCTTTTCGCAAGCGGATGACGTGCAACCGAAATCGTATTTTGATACCGAAACGGTATTTGAAAAGGAAACGATGCAAACGTTGCTGCTCGGCGTGGTTGGCGCGCTTCCGCACGAACCGGATGACAGTCGTTACGGCGTAAGCGTTTGCAAAAATCTGTTTCGCCGTGCGGTGATCGAAGAGAATGGGTTGGCGTTTTTATCGGAACGGGATATTTTATCGGAAGACACCTTGTTTATGGTGGATTTCATCAAGTGCGCTACCCGTGCGGTAGGCGTGACGGGTGCGTACTATTGTTATTGCCGCAACGGCGAATCGCTCTCGAAATCCTATAAGCGTGAACGGTTTGAAAAAAGTTTAGTCTTTTTGGCAGAGTTGGAGAAGCGCATAGCCGCTACGGTGGCAAAGGCCGATTATGCTCTGTACTTGGATCGCTTGACGCAAGGGTTTGGGCGTATTTTGTGTTCGCAAGAGATTGTGCACGCCAAGTCGCAGGGTGTTCCGTATCGCGTGTTTCGCAAACGATTGAAAGAAATCTGTACAGCCGATGCGATTCAAGGGGCGCTACGCCGATATCCGTGGCATCGGTTGCCCGTTAAGCAGGCCGTTTTTGCTTTTGCGATGAGATATCGCTTGTTTTTAATGCAAACCATACTGGTTTTGTTACGTGACAGATAGGAGTTCTCGCTATGTTGTTTTCGGTCATTGTCCCGATCTATAACATTGAAAACTATCTCCGCCGTTGTATCGACAGCGTACTGGCGCAGTCGTTCACCGATTTCGAACTGATTTTGGTGGATGATGGCTCACCGGACTGTTGCCCCGCTATTTGTGATGAGTATGCGAAAACCGATGACAGGATTCGCGTGATTCACAAAGAAAACGGGGGATTGGTCAGTGCTCGCCAAGCGGGTATCCGTGAGGCGCGGGGCGAGTACGTGTTCCACGTGGACGGCGATGATGCGTTATGCCCCGATGCGTTGGAAAGTGCCCAACGAATTATTGATGAGACGCACGCGGATATCGTATCGTTTTCCTATCGTTGTTGTATCAACGGTGAGTTGGGCGACGTGGTTGAGGATCTGGTGCCGGAGGGGTTGTATCACAAAGAACAACTGAAAACGCACCTGTATCCGAAACTGTTGTCGGATGTCAACATGGAGCACGTCTTCTACTTTTTGTGGGGTAAAGCCATTAAACGAGAATTGACGTTACCACATCAGTTGAACGTGAATCCTGCCATTTCATTGGGCGAAGATCTCAGTTGTGTGGTGCCGTGTTATTTAGATGCACAAACGGTGTATATGAGCAAACACGCCGTTTATTTGTATACCATTCGCAACGATTCGATTTCCACGGATTTTAAAACGCATCAGATCTCGCAGATCGCCGACGTGATCAACGGCCTTCGCGCTTTGACCACTGCCAAACCGGCGGATTTTGAGGAACAGATCGCACGGTACTCCTGCTTTATGTGTTTTGCGATTTTAGCGGCCGCGGCGGAAGGCGCGCATTTTGGCGCGATTAAGACGATCCGATCCTTGATTCGTCATTCGGTGCATAACGAAGAGATCCCAAAGGCACGGTTTGAAAATTTGACGGTAAAAAGCCGCATAGCTATTTTCTTGATGAAACGGCGCTGTATCCGATTGGCCTTTTATTTTCTGTATGGATGCAAGCAAGTCAAACGTATGAGAAAGAGTGTGTAACATGAACAAAACGCCAGATGTTTCGCTGATTATGAGCGTGTACAACGGCGAGGATTATTTGTCCGAAGCCCTTGACAGCGTGTTGCATCAGACCTTTACAAACTGGGAACTAATTGTCATCAACGATTGTTCTACCGACGGAACTGCCGCGATTTTAGAGCGGTATTCTGCGATGGACAGCCGCGTGCGCGTACATACCAATGATGTGAATTTGCGACTTCCGTCATCGCTTAACAAGGCGTTGTCGTTAGCCGGCGGGCGGTATATTGCCCGCATGGATGCCGATGACATCTGCTTGCCGGATCGCCTGCAAAAACAATATGAGTTTATGCAGAGCCATCCCGACGTGGCGTTATCCTCTTGCCGATTTATGACGCTGAAAAACGGCGTGATCGCTTCGGGCGGTTGCGGCGGTAAAAACGATGCGGAGTCAATCAAGGCGCTGTTGTTGGTTACCAATCCCATTCTCCATCCCGGTATTATAGCCAAAGCGGAGGTTATTCGAGAACTGGGATACGATAAGAATTTTACTTGTACGGAAGATATGGAACTGTGGACGCGGTTTGTATTGGCCGGACACAAAGTGGAGATCTTATCCGATTATTTGATGATCTACCGTCTGCACGACAAGCAAATTACCGAAACTACGCTGGATAAACAGCGAGGCGAAGTGTTGGCTGTTCAACGGCAGTATGCGGCGACCTTGTTGGAAGCGATGAGCGAACAGCAGGAAATCTTTTATATCAGCAGCATCTATTTTCGCAATACCGTGGATACGCGACAATTTGTTGCGTTCTACAAATGGGTCATGTCGGTCAACCGCCGTACAAAGGCCTTTGACACCGACAGTTTGCGATACGCCTTATTTGAGATTTTGGCGGAACACAAGCGACGCGGGCTGTCGCGATCGGACTTGATTCGCGCGATGTTGCCGTTTGGCGTTCGTTTCTTGCTGACGGAATTGCCGGCCCGCAAGAAACGTGCGCAGGCCGATGGGATGCGGTGCATTGCCGCCGCGCAGAGTATTGGGCTGGTACATACCGGCGGAACCGTTGCGTTTCCGACTTTTTCAAAACGATAATAATGGGAGCTTTACACTATGCCAATTTTTGAAGAACATCCGTATTTGATCGTTGTTATCTTTGCTGTTGGTTTTATCTTGTTAGCGGCGATCGGTTTTTATTTTGCTATTCGCGGTATCAAAACCGCGAACGGTCGCGATGACAGTGATTTCGTCACCATCAGTAAACTGGAAAGCGATTTCAAACGTCTGGGGAAAGCGCGTGCCGACCGTTGCATCTTGTATATCAGCGTTTCCTCGAACAATGCGCTTGATGTGGTATCCGGACCCAAGATCCTTTCGGAGATTCGTTCGCGGTTGTTGCAAGCGATTGCGGGTGAGAACAGCTCCATTGCGCCGCATGATCCCCAAAGTTTTGTAGCGCTTGCCGATTGGGATATGGAAGTCGCTCGTCAAAACGTTGAGCGTTGCCAAAGTGAGATCAACCAATGCTTAATTTCGTATAACGCTTTGAATGTTGTTAACGTGCGGATTGGTTCTTTTTGGGCGATAGGTACGCACGTAACGTTTGATGAAGCGATCTCACGTGCCAAACAAGCATGCATGTTGGCGGACAAGGAAAAACTGGCGTATGCGCAGTGGGATGTCAGCAGCGGCAAAGCGCTGGAGCAAAAGATCAAGATCGAAAACAATATTGAAAAAGAGATTGATAATAACCGCTTCTTTTTAGAATACCAACCGGTGTTGGATGCCAAAACGCGTAAGATTATTGGCGCCGAAGTGTTGTCGCGCTTAAACTCGGAGAGCGATGGCGTACTTACACCCGGTAGCTTTTTGTCGGCGGTAGATTCGGTTGGCATTAACGAAAAATTCGATTATTATATTTTTGAGAAAAACTGCAAGTGGATCTCCAACGACAAGAAACAACGCGAGGGGTATACCTATACCATTAACTTCTCGCGCTCCACGTTGAGCGAACCCTCGTTTGCGGAACGCATTATCGGCATTGCTGAAAAATACGATCTTAAGTTGTCGTGCTTGGCAGTGGAAGTGTTAGAGGATAAAGAAATTACCGAAGCAGCACGTAAGCAGATGACAGACAACCTGTCGCAACTGAAAGAAAAGGGCATTTCGGTGTTGTTGGACGATTTCGGCAGTGGGTATACGACGTTTGGCGATCTGCAAAATCTGGATATTTCTATTGTGAAAATCGACAAATCCATTACGCAGAATGCTGTGACGGATACGGGTTTCATTATTTTGAAAAACATTATTCGCACGTCGCAGGATATTGGTTTTAAAACGCTGTGCGAAGGTATTGAAACCAAAGAGCAGGAAGAAACCGCTATTCGCGCCGGCTGTGATCTGTTACAAGGATTTTATTATTATCGACCGATGTCCGTGTCGATGCTTGAGAAGTTGTTTGATTCCGCCGAAAACCGATGAGAAGAAGGGTGGTGCCCTATGGAACGAAACGTTCTGATCGATAAACTAAAAGGATATGCGTGTTTCTTGGTACTGTTTGGGCACGTCATTATGGGCATTCGCCTTGCGGGTATCCCGATTCCGGCTTTTTTTGAAGGCGTGGAACAATTCATTTGGTCGTTTCACGTAGCGCTCTTTTTGTTTTTAAGCGGTGTTGTGTACAAAGAAACGGGCGAGTGGCGCGGGAAACAGACAAAATGGCGGTTTATCGGATACAAACTGCTGAATTTGGGTGTACCGTATGCGGTGTTTTCGGTTGTGTATATCCTCATTAACAGTTTGGTTGGGCAAACCAATACGCAATCCTCTGCGTGGGATGCGCTCATGATCTGGAAAACGCCTGTTGCACAGTATTGGTTTTTATATGCGCTGTTCTTTTTGTTTTGTATTTGGACGTGCCTTTCGGGTTTGTTAAAGAACTGGCATATTACAATCGCAGTGCTGATCATCGGATACGTACTGCCGCTTTGCGGTGTCGGCTTGGGAAGTTTTGACGTTGTCTGCTATTCGGCATTGGCATTCGGTCTTGGTACGTTTGTCAGTTTTTCGTGGCTTGCCAAGTTGCCGACCGTTTGGAAATACGTCGTTATGGCCGCACACGTGGCCGTCGGGGTATTGCTGATCTTACTGGGTCAGATCGAAACGATTGGGTTTAAAGAATGTATGACCGTGTTCGGCATTTATGCAAGCATCCAGTTTATCTCCTTGGTCGGGCAGTGGAAACCCGTGGAGCGGTTTTTGTTGTTTGTAAATCGATATTCGTTCCAAATTTACTTATTGCATACCATTTTTACGGCGGGTGTACGTATTGTTTTGATTCGCCTACACATTACCCAGTGGGTGATTCACGTGATAGTGGGCATTGTTTGTGGGTTGTTCTGCTCTGTATTGGCGGCGTTTGTAGCAAAGAAAACCAAATGGCTTGATCTTTTCTTTTTCCCGACAAAAACGTATCGTTCAATCAAGCAGACATACGTTAAAACAGAGGTGTAAGCCGTGAGGGTTTGCGGCATCCTATGCTACAGAGAGCGAGGAATGGGGTATGGGTTTCTTTCCATCCAAGCCGAAACGGTATAAGAAATACAAGGACTATCTGCATGATAACGGAGTGGTGCTGTTTACAGCGTGGGTAGGTCCCGAAATTTTCCGTTTGACGGGCATCGCGCCGGAAAAGGTGTATAAGAAAAAGGGGAAAGTCCGCAAGGATATGACGCTTGAAGAAGCGCTGGAAGCTATTCGGCTTACGTTTTCCCAAATGATGACGCTTACCGATATATCGGCGTTGTTTGAACAGCGCTTAACTGCTGTTTCTGAGGACTTTTCGCGCGCAGGCAAAGAAAAGATCCAAAGCGGGGATTTTGCCGCTGACGAGCGCTTGCAGGTAGCGGCTCTTGCCGCCGTTTTTGAACAAGTGCGGCGCGACATGCCGCCACGTGATAACCCTTTGGCAAAGCAACCGACAACGGTGGCACAGGCGGTTCAGGAGTTAACACCGTTTTTAAACATGTTACCGTCTACTTGGGAGTTGCTCGTGCAACGGTTGGAGGTTGGTGCCAGCCGTGAAACACGGAATATCAATCAAATGGCGATTCTTAACAAGATCAAAACGGAATAGACATTAACAAAAGCGCTCCGCAGGGAGCGCTTTTGTTGGATATACGACAGCGAAAATGTCCATATTTATGTCGCTTTTTGTACTGGTAAGACGAAAACAGGTTGTGTATAATGAAGGCAAGAAAGGTGTGAATGTATCAATGATGGATAAGAAAACACTTACAGCTGTTATTAAACAAATGGCAATTGACATGGGTGCCGATATGATCGGTGTTGCACCGGTGTCGCGTTACGATGGTGCACCGCATATGGTGAAACCGCAGGCACATTTGCCGGAAGCGAAATCGGTCATCTGTCTGGGCGTCCACCATCCGGATGCTTCGGTGGACTGGTGCGGTGAGCCGAACCCCAACTACCCCGCTGCGTTCCAGATCGGCATGATCCCGAAACTGGATGCGATCTGTTTCCGCTTGAGCAAATTCTTGGAATCAGAGGGCTATCCGACCATTCCGCAACCTTGCACCACGTACTGGCGTCACCGTTATTACAAGGACATTCCGTATGAGCATGCGGCATCTTGGAGCCATATGAGCGCGTTTGTGGCGTGTGGCTTGGGTGAATACGGTTATCACGGCATGGTTATGTCGCCGGAATACGGCGTGCGTGAGCGCGTGATCTCGTTTATCACGTCGGCGGAACTGGAACCCGATCCGCTGTATAGTGGCGATCCCTTGTGCGATAACTGCATGTCCTGTGCGCGTCATTGCATCGGTCAGAATTACGGCAAGGAGCGTCTTAACGACCCCAATTTTATTGAGTTTACCATTGAAGGCAAAACCTTTAAATATCCCAATATCAACCGTTGGCGTTGTTTCTACGGTGAGCAGGCGCACTTGGATACCAATTATTTGGCACCGATCGACGATATGGATGAAGAAAAGATCTATGAAGCGATTGAAACCGTGCCGCACGTGAAGAATTATGGTTATATGTGTGCGTCCTTTAAGCATTGTATGACGCCGAAAAAGCGCACCTGGGATCGCAAATACAGTCCCAATCCGCGCCGCAAAAAAGACTTGTCGCCTTTGACAAAAGAGGAGTTGTTGGCGCGCGTCAAGGAGATGGCGAAACGTGCGGGTGCC
>JAZOQQ010000044.1:0-4105 GCA_045656165.1 Acutalibacteraceae bacterium | reverse complement strand
ATCTTAATTAACGGGTAGTGTGTTCTTTCTCTCGTTTGCATTGTTTAATTTTCAAGGTCCTTTGCTGCCTCTTTTTTGCGACAGCTTTGCTATAATACCACTCTCATTTCCCTTTGTCAACACTTTTTTGAAGCTTTTTTTAAATTTTTTTGAAAATAAAAAAGAAGCGACGAAAAATCCTTTCGTCGCTTCGCATTTTTCGCTTTATTCCACTACACCGACTTCAATTTCCCAGCGCAATTTGTCGAAATCGTCATCCGTAATAAAAACGTATTCCGGCGTCAAATATAGCTCCAGTTGTGCCGATTCACCGACCTCAACGGTGCACACGACTTTCTTGCCGCTATAACCACCTTTGGCGATGAGCTTATCCGATTCGTCATAGATGGTAATAATGGCTGTATTGACCTGCTGCACCTTATCGGTCAGGTTGGTAAAATCCAACACCACCTGCATACCGTCTTCCACCGTATAAAAGGCCTGCGCCAGCGTCGGTGTTAATTTGCCATCTTCCGGTTCTTCGGGATAGTCGCCGTTGAACAGTTCGGAATTCTCGCGCGCCTGACGTGCCGCCTCACGCGACTCACGATACGTGCCTACAAAATAGCCCGTCACCAATACGACGGCAACGACCGCTAACGCCGCAACTGCGCCGATCAGCATAGAGCGTACCCGTTGGCGATCATCACCCGACAATGCCGCGGGTTCCTCGCTCATAGTCTCGGAATTGCCGCTCAACAACGTAATATCTTCCGGTTCACTTTTGCGTTTGTTTGTTTTCATGACTCTTCCCTGCCTTTGCTTGTCCGCGCTCATTATACTATATTTTATAAGCGCTCGTCAAGCAACGCGCGAGAATTAAAAAATATCGCCGACCTCTTCCACCAGATCGCTCATATTTTTGAGCGCTTTACCGAGATTTTTCTTAAGGCCTTTTTTATTGCTGTGCGTATATTGGTTGGCCACCGCGCCGGCAATACAACCGACTGCCAAACCCATGCCCATGCCTTTTAAGAAATTCATGATACCTTTTGACACGATCATCCCTCCTTTTCACTCTTATCGTGCGCCGCATGCACAAAAAGTTACAAGGAAGTATTTAGAAAAAAGAGCTTTGCATCAGCAAAGCTCTTTCGATGTTTGATTATGCTTCTTGTTGTTTCATTTCTACAAACTTGGCGATGAGTTCCACCGCGTTGTCGTAGCCGATCGCGCTGGTGTTGATACACAGGTCATAAGTGCCGGCGACACCCCATTTTTTGCCGGAATAGAAATTGTAATAACTGGCACGGCGTTTATCGCTCTTTGCGATGCGCGTTTTGGCTTCGGGTAACGTAATACCGTCAAACTCCGCTACGCGGGCCATGCGGTCATTGAGGTCAGCGTACAAAAACACGCTAATCAAACCCTCGTGCTTTTCCAACACATAGTCGGCGCAACGGCCGACGATCACGCAGGAAGATTGCTCCGCCAACTTGCGAATGGCATCAAACTGTGCTTGGAACACCTGCTGGTTGACAGGCAAGGAGTAGTTGACCACACCGCCATCGCCCAAAGAGTAAGAACCGGTAGACAGTGAGTAAAGCAAACTATTGGTCGGTTTCTCATCGAAATAATGCAAAATTTCTTCCGATAAACCGCTCTCCTCGGCGGCGTGAGTAATCAATTCTTTGTCATACAGCGGTACATCCAGCCGTTTTGCCAAACGACGACCGATCTCATGACCGCCACTGCCAAACTGACGCGCAATGGTAATGATAACGTTACTCATACAACTATCTCCTTAATATCTGGCTAAATAACGATCCAGTTCCCATTGGGTAACACGGACTTTGTATTCATCCCATTCATTCGTTTTGTGCTGTACGTAACGCGGGAAGATGTGCTCGCCCAACGTTTCGCGAATCAAACTGTCAGCTTTCATGGCACGCACCGCTTCTTTCAAATTGGAAGGCAAGTGTGCAATACCCAAGCGCTCACGCTCATCTTCATCAATCTCAAAGAGGTTTTCCTCCACTGCGGCAGGCGGGGTCAAGCCACGACGAATACCGTCAAGCCCGGCCGCCAAGCATAACGCCAACGTTAAATACGGATTCGCGGCGGGATCAGGATTGCGCAATTCCAATCGCGTGCCCATACCGCGCGTTGCCGGCACACGCACCAACGGACTGCGATTGCTGGCCGACCACGCGATATACACGGGTGCTTCATAACCCGACACCAAACGCTTATAGGAATTGACCAACGGATTAGTCACCGCACTCATGCCACGCACGTGTTCCAAAATACCCGCAATAAACTGATAGGCAATGGTGCTCAGCCCCATCTCCCCATCGGGATCGTAAAACGCGTTTTTGCCGTCCTTCATCAATGACATGTTGACATGCATACCGTTACCCGCTTTGCCGAACACGGGCTTCGGCATGAAGGTGGCATACATATTGTGGCGGTGTGCAATGGTTTTAACCGCCAATTTAAAGGTGACAATATTATCCGCTGCGGTCAACGCATCGGCATATTTGAAATCAATTTCATGCTGACCATTGGCGCATTCGTGATGCGACGCTTCAATCTCATACCCCATATCTTCCAAAGCCAAGCACATGTCGCGGCGCGCTTTTTCGCCAAGATCGGTGGGACCGAGTTCAAAATAAGCACCGCGGTCCTTGCTGTTAGTGGTCGGGTATCCGTTCTCGTCGTTGTCAAACAGGAAAAATTCGCATTCCGGCCCGACATTAAACGCCGAGAAGCCCATATCTTCCGCATCTTTCAAAACGCGTTTGAGCAGTCCACGCGGATCGCCTTCGAACGGTGTACCATCCGGTTTATATACATCGCAAATCAAGCGTGCCACTTTTCCTTCGTTTGCTTCGTACCACGGAAAAATCAAAAAACTGTCATAATCGGGATACAAGTACATATCCGATTCTTCAATACGCACAAAGCCCTCAATGGATGATCCATCAAACATACATTGGTTATTAAGCGCCTTTTGCAACTGGCTGGCCGTAATCGCCACGTTTTTAAACGCACCGAAAATATCAGTAAATTGCAGGCGGATAAACCGCACGTTTTCCTCTTTGACAATGCGGACAATATCTTCCGCGGTATACTTACTCATTGAGAACCCTTCTTTCTTGCTTATATTATCACATTTGAGCAGGGGTGTTGTCAATATTTTTTTGCATATTTCGCTACAAGCGGCCACATACTATCCGCATATAAGGAGGTTTTGATCATGCCGAAAAAAGATAAACGACCAACGCGCATTTACCCCGACAGCCGACCGATATCCACAAACAGTACCGTAAATCAAACCGAAAAATCAACGAGCAAACTTGTTGAGGAAAAGATTTCCCACCCGCTTGTACAACAAGAAAACAAGGGTAGAAACAACAACACCTTTTAATAAGTTAAGTGGTACAACACAATAAAAAACCAAGGAATTCACATCGGTCACACCGCTATTGATAGCGGTACCCATCGCAATAATGTTTTCTAACGGCAGATGAAACAGCTGCGAAAACTTCGGAATTAAATAGACTGCATTAAACGCGCTGCCAAAGAGGGTAAGACAGACGGTGCCAACACCCATGCCTACCAGTGCACTGCTTCTTGATTTTTTAACATGGTAAATAATAGTAGCAGGAAGCACCAAACTACATCCAACCACAAAATTGGCAACATCCCCAACGAATGCGGTGGAGGTTCCAGTGACCAGCAACTTAAGCAGTATTTTAATGCCCTCGCAAGCTACCGTTGCAGCCGGACCGAGATAAAAACCGCACAGCAATACCGGTACTTCGGAAAAATCTAATTTATAAAATCCCGGAGCCAAAAAAGGAAGCGGAAAATCCAAAATATGCAGCACCATAGCAATCGCTGCGAAAATGCCGATAATGCTCGCCTGTTGTGCCAGTGATGCTTTTCGCTTTTGCGGCAAGAAATATTCGGCTATACGTGCCGCTATCCAAAGTGCCAAAAGAATACCAATGGATACAAGCACAAACAATCCGTTTTCCTTTACGGTGTTCCACAATTCCGTCATATAAACCCCGCCTTTCAACATCAAAACGCCCCACAGATAAAACATCTGTGGGGCGTT
>JAZOQQ010000043.1:0-4996 GCA_045656165.1 Acutalibacteraceae bacterium | reverse complement strand
AAACATTGCCGATCGATATGTTGATCCACAATGCGGGAGCTTACAGCATTCCACGCTATACCACACCGCAAGGGTACGATAACGTGTTTACCATTAACGCGATCGCCCCGTATTATATGACGAAACGGTTGTTGCCGCAATTGAAGAAGCGCCACGGTCGTGTGATCGCGGTAGGGAGCATTGCCCATCGTTATTCAGGCACCGACCGTGACGATGTTGATTTTGCCACACGTAAAGCCGCCTCGCTGGTATACGGCAATGCCAAGCGACGCCTCATGTTTTCGCTTTATGAGTTGTTTCATAAGGAAACGGAAGTGTCGCTGTCGGTCTGTCATCCAGGTATTACGCTGACGAATATTACGGCACACTATCCCAAACTTATTTTTGCGCTGATTAAATGGCCGATGAAGGTGATTTTTATGTCGCCGCGCAAAGCGGCATTAAGCATCACAGAAGGGTGCCGTACGGTGTGTGGATACCACGAATGGATTGGCCCGCGTTGGTTTGATATTTGGGGCTTACCGCGCCGTAAAACGTTGTCATCGTGTACAGACGGGGAATGCCGCGAAATTTTTGCTTCAATGGAACGTATCGTAAAAGAACCGCTCAACATGTGTTGAGCGGTTCTTTTTTAAAAGCGATCGTATTCAAATTCGCAGTGCTTCAAAAATTCCTTGGCGATCATCATGGCACCGGCTTCGGTCGGGTGTACGCGATCCCACGCAATATAGGTGGAATGGCGATGCTCCAAATACCGTTCGAACATACCTTGAATATCCACAAACACACAATGGTGCTTCTCCGCGAGTTCACGGCAGATATCGGCGTATTCGATCATGCGGTTACGCATGGCATCCTGCGGATTGTTTTCAATATAAAACGGAGAGAGTAAGAACACACCTTTGACCGAGTCTTTCACAGAAACGATCATCGTTTCCATGTTTTGGCGGTATTCTTCGGGCGTGATCCACCACTCCGTTATGGTGCAGTCGAACTGACGCCACACGTCGTTAATACCGATACAGATGGATACCCAATCCGGTTTTAGCGATACGACGTCGCGGTCGAACCGTTCCAACAGATCGCGGGAACTGTGACCGTTGACACCTGAGTTGGTTACACGGATGCGCCGTTCGGGATAGCAAGTCAGCAGCAAACTTTCGATCATGCGCACGTATCCGTGGCCGAGTTGATCAAACATACCTTCGCCGACGGGACAATCGCTGCCGCGATCGGTAACGGAATCGCCTGCAAAGACAATACGGTCTAAATCTTCAAATATCATAGAGCACATCTCCTTATTTGGTTTCTGTTTCATGTTGACGCACATGGGCGGAATGGATGACGAACTGCAATAACAGTACCACGCCTGCCATGACGGCACAGGATACCAACAAGGCCGGTTTGTACGAGCCGCACAGATCAAAGGACAAGTTTAAAATGGGGGAGGCGAGCGCGTAGCCGGCGGTGTTGACGGAAATCAAAATGCCTAAAATATGATCGAAAGATTTTTGACCGAACAGATCCGAAGCATACAGCGGTACCACAATGGTCTCCAAAGGCATGGCAAGTGCCGAAAAAATACCGAACAACATCGCCATGACGTAGCCGGTCGGCGTTGGCGATAGCGTGGCGAACATCGCACCTGTTACCACAGCCGTGACCGAACAAACGGTAGCGGTGGTACGCAAACCGAAACGATCGTACATGACACCGGTTAGGAATTTAAATAGTGTCATAGACAGCGAATGAACACTCATAACGGTGGTTATGTATTCCGGTGAAAAGCCAACGTCTTTCATGTGGGCTGCCATGGTGCCGAACACACCCTGCAAGATGACACCGGTTAAGAAAATACACGCCCCAATACCGTAAAAGTACCACGTGCGGACGGCTTGCGAAAACGAAATGCCGCTCCACTCACGACCGCGGCGTTTGGATTTACCGGTCGGCGTGACGGTTTCTTGCGGTTTTTCTTTTAAGAAGAGGATCAGGATGACACCGACGGTGAAAAAGATAATGGCTAACAAGCGATAGGCATCGCGAAAACCGTTGGCGTGAGCGTTGATAACGGGAGAGAGAATTTGACTGGCGATGGCGCCTCCCAATCCGTTGGCCGCCAACACAGCTCCCATGACGGTGCCTTTCTTTTCCGAAAACCAGCGGTTAATGACGTAACTGACAATGGTGGTTGAACCAAAGGAAAAGCCGATTCCCATTAAGATACCGCCGAGGTAGCACATCCATACGTTTGCGGTGAATGACAGACACAGCGATGATAAACACAAGCACGAAAAGCCAAAACCGATGAGTTTTTTTGCACCAAATTTAGTGACCAACGTACCAAAGAACAAGTTGGTGATGGCGGTGGATAAAAAACGAAAGGTGTCAGTCCACGAAAAGGCACCGCGCGAAATGCCCAGCGCTTGTGTGATGGGGGTAATGAATAAACTGCGCGTGGAACTGAAAAAGCCAAGACCGACAAAAATCATGACAAAGCATAACGCGGCAATGACCCAGCGATAGTGTAATCGTTTGGTTGACATACAGCATCCCTCACAAAGGAAGCCGACTGTAAAACACAGTCGGCTTTTTGGCAATTGCTTAAAAACCGAAGAGTTTTTCTTTTAACTCATCGGTGAGTGCACCGCCGTAGGGGCACACTTGAAATGCTTCTGCGTAACGCACCTTGCTGCCGCGTTCTTCGCCGTAACGGGCGATGAGTTCCTTGCGGAAACGCGCGGCGGTCTTGGCAAAACGAACCGAATAGCCGCGGGGCGCAGCCATTACCTCTTCATCGGTTGTGTCGGCCGTGATGTTCATGCCTTTGAGCCATTCAAAACGCTCCGCTTCGCCTTCGGGGACGATCTGGTGTTCGGTGAACGGCAACCATTCGTATACTTGCGATACGTTAAGATGTGCGATCTGCAATTTAATATCGATCTCATCGTCCATATCCAATACCACGTCGGCACGGAAATCCGGATCGGAGAAACGGTCTTCGTAATACATGATCACAGGCGTGTTCGTCATGGCGGGTACGTCGGGGCATTCGTGCGGTACGATGAGCATGTACGAGGCATCTTGAATCAGCACGCCGGCGGCGCGGTGGTCGGCATGATAGTCGTTTGCGCGATGCGAAATGATCATATCCGGCGCAAATTCACGGATGTAGCGAATCAGACGGCGGCGGTTTTCCAAAGAGGGAACCAGCGTGCAGTCGTTCATATCTTCCCATACGTCATAGCGGATGCCGAGCAATTTTGCCACGGCTGCAGATTCCTTTGCACGACGCGCGGTTGTTTCGGCAGGAGTCATCAGATGATGGCCGCCGCAACCGTTACACAAACTTAAAAAGCGAACCTCATAACCCATTTTGACATACTTGTGCGCCAAGCCGCCGACACGAAATTCGTTATCGTCTTGATGGGCGCCGATCATTAAAACCTTCATACTCAAACCCCTTTCAAAATACGCGTTTTTCGCCATTTAGTGTAACATAGCGCACCTAAAAAGTCAACGAAATGCCTTCAAAAAACATTGACATTTTCTTGACAAAGCGCTATAGTATATAGCAAAGAGGCGATAGGGTTTATGAAACATTTCGACATTAAAACACAAATCTATTTTGGTGAAAATTCGCTTGACCGTTTGGCTGAACTTTCCTACCGTAATGCGTTGATCGTGGCGGATAAGTTTGTAGTCAGCAGCGGTATGATTCACTTGCTCACCGCGCGTTTACAGCAAGCGGGTGTACAGTGGCAGGTGTTTGATGATGTGGTACCGGATCCACCGCTTGAAAAGATCGGATTCGGTGCGCAAAAGGTGCTGGAACTGCGTCCCGACGTCATTGTGGCGGTGGGTGGCGGTTCGGCGATCGATTCTGCCAAGGCCATTCGCGAAGTGTCGTTGCAGATGGACAAAGCGTATGCGCGTCCGGCCCTCATTGCCATTCCGACCACCAGCGGCACAGGCACGGAAGTGACCTCGTTTTCGGTGGTGTCGGATCCCGAAAATCAGCGTAAGATCCCGCTCGTCAGCGACTCTATGTTGCCGGACGAAGCGATCTTGGATGCCGTGCTGGTAAAATCTGTGCCGCCTTCTGTTACCGCCGATACCGGTATGGACGTGTTTACGCATGCGCTGGAATCCTATGTCAGCACCAATAACACGGAATTTTCGGCCGCGTTGGCGGAGAAATCCATTGAGATCGTAGGTTCGTTCCTGTTGCGTTCGTACTTGGATAATAACGATACGCATGCTCGTCAAAAAATGCACGTAGCATCTTGCTTGGCGGGACTCGCCTTTAACACGGCTTCGCTTGGCCTTAACCA
This sequence comes from Acutalibacteraceae bacterium, assembly GCA_045656165.1. GTDB lineage: Bacteria > Bacillota > Clostridia > Oscillospirales > Acutalibacteraceae > RGIG3009. The sequence goes on along the minus strand of JAZOQQ010000043.1, from coordinate 662 downwards.
CGGCATGGCGCATCAACTCGGCTCGCATTTTCATATTCCGCACGGGCGTGCGAATGCGATGCTGTTGCCCCACATCATTGAATACAACAGCGACATCAACAAATACAGCCGCTTAAAAGTGGACTATCCCAAACACGTGCAAAAATACGCAACCGTCGCGCGAACGCTGGGGTTGCAAAACTTTAATATCGTGACGACCGTACGGGCGCTGTCCAACTGGACACAGTTCATGATGAAAGAAATGGATATGCCGCTTTCGATTTCAGAAACGGGTGTGTGTACCAAAGAAGAATACTTCGAACAGATTCCGTCCATGGTGCGTGCGGCGCTGGCGGATGCGTGTACCGCCACCAATCCTCGCATACCCACGGCCGAGGAAGTCACTCGCTTGTACGCGGAATTATGGTAATAAAAAAGAGAGGAAACAATCGTTTCCTCTCTTTTTTGTTTTAACATTGCCGCATCAGGCGGATGAAAAATTCTGCCGATCGGTTAAGAGCATCCAAACGGATGCGTTCGTTGTGACCGTGGATGGTGGCGCGCTCTTCCGCCGTGAGATCCATGGCGGAGAAGCGGTATACTTTATCGGAGATGCGTCCGTAATGGCGGCTGTCGGAACATTGCACCATCAAATAGGGGGATACCAAACATCCTTTCCACGT
>JAZOQQ010000042.1:0-2975 GCA_045656165.1 Acutalibacteraceae bacterium | reverse complement strand
GTTGGCACCGCGGATTTCCAAATAATACTGATCGGCTTTCGGCAGGTCAGCGGCAAGGATGGCTTTGCTGTAATAGCATGTGCCGCGATGGTAGTCGTTACCGCCGTCTTGACCGTCGATCGCGTTCCAGCAGTGCGGAAGCGTGACGGATTCCCAGTCGGTCGGCAGAGCGGTGGGGATTTCTACCGCTTGCTTGGTAAACAGCCAATCGGCATTGTATTTCACAATGGTTCTCATAATGTTCCTCCGTTGAGTAGATTTAAAAAAGAGTCCGACCGCTGCAAGCAGTCGGACTCGTGAAACTTATTCTTCTTCGGATTCGCGACCAAGGTCAGCGTTCATCTTAGCAAGAGTTTTCTTATCCAAATTATAGACAAGCGCCAAGCCGATAAACTGCAACAAGGCCGAGAACAGGAAGGTGGCGGCAACCAGATAACGCATGTTAACGGCAACGGCCCATTCTTGATTACCTTCGTTGGCACCGACGTAACCAAACGCGACCATGATGATCAGCACGAGCGAAGGACCGATGCCCTGCGCCAGTTTACGGAAGAAGGAGTGCAACGAGTAAACGGTGCCTTCTTCGCGTTTGCCGGTCTTCCATTCGTTGTAGTCGATGGCGTCGCCCATCATTGCCCACGATACCGTGGAGTAGATGCCGAGGCCTAAGCTGTAGATGAGTTGGAAGACGATGTATAAAAGCAGATCCAAGTTGGTGTTGTTCGGCGTGATGATAAACAGGCCGAGTGCGGCGGCAACCGAGCAGATAGAGCCAAAGGTAGCCAGTTCCTTTTTGCCGTATTTAGCAACCATTTTACGAGCCAAGGGGGTGAAGCAGACGATCGGGATCATAGCGAACAACTGCACAATACCCGAAATCTGCACGTTTTTGAAATACGATTGGAAGATAACCGTAACAGCGGTGGTTGCACCCTGCATGCCGATAAACATACCCATGGCAGCGATGGTGGCACCCACGGCGGGACGGTTTTTGATAAAGTTACCAAACGCTTTGAAAACGTTGAATTTTTCTTGTTCCTCGCTGAGTGAAACGGTGGTATCCACACGGATCGTGGTGTTGCGAATGGTAAACTGGAAGCACAGGAAACCCAAAACGCCCATGATCAAAGCAGCGATAAATACGCGTTCGCCGACGAGGTTGTTGTCTTTATCATAAATGATGAAGGGGAGCAGAACCATGGGGAGCATGTTACCGAAGATCGAACCGATCGAACGCCACGCCGAAAGCGAGGCGCGGTCCTTAACGTCGCTGGAGATCAGCGAAAGCAGAGAACCGTATGGCACATTGGCGACGGTATAGAAGGCATCCCACACCACATAGCCGGCGATGAAGATGATGGCTTTTGCCCACGTGGGAGCGGTCGGGAAAGGCAAGAAGCAGCAAGCACCACCAACGATCAGACCGATGGAACCCGCCCAAATATATGCTAAAAATTTGTTGCGTTTATAAGTGTGACGGTCGGCGTCAATGATCGAACCGATTAGCGGATCGTTGATTGCGTCCCAAACTTGTACGACGATCAAAAGAAGAGCGTACCAAAGGTCCATTTTCATAAACTGTGTCCAGAAAATTGCCATGGTGCCCTTGAGTGCGAAACTCATGTTACAGCCAAGGTCACCGGCGGCATAGGCGAGACAGTCGCGCATGCCGAATTTGCGAGGGGTCGTTTCGGTAGCCATTTTGCATTCCTCCATATATAATAACTTAAAATAGTACATAACTAACTGTATTATATCAGTTACCCTACACAATGTCAACGCAAAAAAAGAGAAAAACATGTGAAATCTTACCAAAAAAAGCGCCTCTTGCGAGGCGCTTAGGGGTGAATGGTTTAGGTGAGCGTGATGTAGGGGACAGCAAATTGCTGACCGCTGACTTTGTCGGTGTCTTTCACGCCGTTTGGCGGCGCTTCACCGTTTAAACAATTGCGTAACACACGGCACATAGTAGCGGCTGTTAGGGTGCTGTCCTCGGCTGTGGCGGCAAAGAGTTTCCCTGAACGGATCAAGTCGCGGGTGTTGTTGCCGAGGGGGGAAGTGCCGCGAATGACTGTAAAGAGTAAAATGCGGTTTTTGCGGTTGGTGTTAAAGCCGAGTTCTTGTAACATGGTGAGTGCTTCGTCGGCGGCAGCATCGTCAACGGTAAACAGGCATTCCACGGTGTCACCGCGCTCGTCGGTGTGAGTGGCATACAGCGATTGCACTTGGGCGCGAATATCCGCCGCGGAACCGGGTTGTACACTTTTGAGGTTGTTTTCCACGTGCATGAGCGTGTCGCCCAATTCGCCGAGTGCGACGTAGGAGATCACTTCATCGCCGTTGCGGTCATAGCTCTTGAGTTTTTTCTTTAAGGTGTTTTTAACGAGAGTGCCTTGCACTTCGCCGAAGGTGGAATTGTCGGGCGTGATGAAAAACGCCCGATCGTAAGTGCTTAATACGTCTGTTTCGATCGGTGTACCAAAAAAGAAGAGGGGTATATTTGCTTCTTTGGCAAGCACGACGAATTGCGCCGCAAAGACGGCATCGGCAACGTCAACCATAACGGCCTGACAGCCGTTTTTTAAAGTGTTTTGCATTTGTTCGAGCTGGTTGGTCGCATCACCCTGCGCATATTGATGAGTGCACGCCAAGTTTTCCGAACGCATGCTTTTGGCAAGAGCGGTATACAGCATGCTGTTTTCGGCGGTGCTGTCACCGCTCCACAGTACCGTAACGTTGGCTTTGGTACCGGGTGAGCAAGCGCACAGACCGAAAAGCAGACAGCCGAGTATCAAAAACGCGAGAAAACGTTTCATGCGGAAATCCTCCATTGTTGTTACCTTTTTGTTCAGTATACCAGTATTTTGATCGGTTTTCAATGGGAAACGGTCATAAATTTCGCGTTTAGGTCTTGCAAAACGAAGTAAAAGCGTGTAAAATAAGGAGCATATCCGCCCGTGGCGAAGCTGGATATC
>JAZOQQ010000041.1:0-2419 GCA_045656165.1 Acutalibacteraceae bacterium | reverse complement strand
TGCATCAAGGATTTGTCTTCCTAAGACCGCTTGGCCTCCGACTTGTAAGGACAATTCTGAACCTTATTTTCCATGGGGGCATCCCCTTTCCAAAGTGTTTGCTATATTATAGCAAGAAAGCGTGAAAAAGCACGTTTTTGGCGTGATTGGTAGCAAATTTGGCGTGATTGGTAGTCATGCGCAAAAAAATCCCCCGAAATTTCCTTCGGGGGATGAGTTCAAAAGTATTAAGATATGAACGCAACGGTTGCTGTAAACACGCCGTTTTGCGCGGTGAAGCGACAAGTGCCGCCGTACTTTTCCGCCGTGGATACGATACTGTGAATTCCTACGCCCCACATCTCACTCGGCATATCGGGAGCGAACACCAAGAAGGGGTTACAGGAGTTTTCACAAACGATGACCATTTTCTTGGCTTTATAGTAAATATTCACCGAAATCATAGGATCCTCGGCGTTTGATTCAATCGCACCGTGGAGTGCATTTTCTACCACGTTTGCGAGAATCGCCACAAGGTCGTGCGAGGAAACGGGGGTTTCTTTTTTCGCCGCGGCATCAGCGCTGAATCGAATATTCGCAGATTTTGCTTTGGCGCTGTACACACGAAGCACATTGTTGATCGTTTCGTTTTCGCAAAACCGCTCGTTGTGCTGGCCGTCATTTTCTACGCTTTGCTTTTCAAGATAACGAATAATGCTATCGAGATCCCCCGTCTTAGCCAACGCCAAAATGGCATCGTTGTGGTGGCGGATATCGTGATAGCTTTTCCTTGCCCACATCACTTCGTTTTCTTGCGCTTGCACCTGTGTTTTGAGAAGCTCGGTGTGGATCTGCTTGCGTTTTTCTTTGGCAAGCTCGACCATATCCTTAAGGCTTGAAAACAATGCGGCATAGGTTACGAAAAATACCGCTGTTGTGGCTACGAATATCTGAAATCTGCCGTTATCAGTAGAAATACCGCCATCTATGTAAATCGTCTGTAAAGCGGTCACCACCAAAAAGGCAATTACGATAGCGTAATACTTGCCGAAGCCCTTATCAATATAAACACTGACCTTTTTATATTTCGGAAGAATAATAACGTAGAGCAATACTTGCATCACCGCCATGATCAACACCGCAAATACAATTTTTGCGGCAATGTGCATTTCCTTGGATGTGATAAAGGTAGCAAAGCCGCCAAATGCGGTGTAAATACAGGTGTAGCTGATAAACAAGAAACCCTTTTCAATTGGCTTACCTTTCGTTGAAACGAAGAACAAGACTGCGTTAAGGAGAAGCATTAACGTATAGTTAAGCTTAGGCGTTGTAGGCGGCAAGATCAAGAACACCACTCCGTACACTAACCATATCAGCGCGGTAATAAGATTATTATATCTCGGCTTTGCGAAGAAGATGGACATTCCGACGTGGGAAAGCAAAGACAATATCAGTAAAAGCCATGTAAGAACATCCATTTCATCACCTCATTCCTAAATAGTCCATATAGGCGTTTTTGAGCGCGGACATCGTTCTTCTCGGAACGGCAAGACATTTTCCGCCCGTCAGCTTCACCGTGTCCGACAGTATTTTTTCAATCTGCTCGAGATTGATTATGTATGTTTTTCCGCAAAGGTAGAACTGCCTGAAGGGGGATAACTTCTCCCAAAGCTCTGATTGCGAGATACGCACCGAGGCAAGCTCCTCATCTACAAAGCATATTGTTTGGTTGTGGTTTGCAGACTCACAATAAACGATCTTGGATATCGAAATATTATGATATCCGTTTACCGTTTTCATCAGTACGGTTTTAGGCTTGTCTTGCTCGATGCTGTGCATCGCCTTGTCCATCGCCGCAAAGAAGTCATCCTTAGTGTAAGGCTTCAAAAGATAATGAGTAGCACCGACACCAAACGCCTCAACAGCGTGATCGCGGGAGGAGGTCAGAAATATCACGGGGCTTTCATCGTTTCTTCTGCGAAGCTCTGTTGCGATGCTCACACCCGTGAGTCCGGGCATATAAACATCGAGGAGATAGACGTCATATTCCTCGCCCTTGTCAAGCTTATCTAAAAAGTCAAAGGGGTTCTCAAACTGCTCCACAGAAAAGCGAGTATTTCGTGCAGTCGCATATTCTGAAAGGAACATCTCAGACTCATCCAAGTATTTTTTCTCGTCATCACATACTGCAATTCGTATCATACGGTGTCCTCCTTTTTGGGCTTTACAACAGAACAGATATCACCAATGTCACAATCCAAATACTCACATATACGGAGAAGCACCGACAAAGCGACTTCTTCGCCCTTGTTAAGCTTGCTCATCGTACCCGTGGCGATCTTCAGATCTCTGCGCATCTGCGCCCTTGTAATATTCTTCTCAATAAGGAGAACCCATAGTTTTTTATAGCTGATACCCATATCTATACCTCGCAAATGCT
>JAZOQQ010000040.1:0-3319 GCA_045656165.1 Acutalibacteraceae bacterium | reverse complement strand
ACGAATGCGCCGCTTTTGGAGAAACCGCGTGATCCTCTTCTGTTCCGTCAGAATAAATGGATCATTTGTCATGACGAAAATCAAGCTTTACAGGCACGCGGCGTAGCCCCTGGTATCAGCGGTACGAATTTTAAGATCAATTATTAGGAGTGCAGCATGAGATATTTATTGGGTATTGATTTCGGCGGTGGAGCTTCAAAAGCAACGCTGATCAACGAAAACGGAACGATCATAGCAGAAAGTACAGCAGAATATCCCACGTTATACCCCTGCGCAGGCGCTTGTGAACAAGCACCTGATGATTGGTGGGAGGCGCTTTGCCGTAACGTAGAAAGCATCTTGCAAAAGAGCGGCATTCAAGCGTCGGAAATTGCTTGTGTATCCGTAGACTCGGCTACACATACGGCTGTGTTGTGCGATGAGAAGTTTTTGCCGTTGCGTCCGGCTATCCATTGGACAGATAGCCGTTCACGTAAAATGGCGGATTGGTTGAAAACGACTTATGGTGAGCAGATCTTTGAAATGGCGTATCATCGTCCCGATACCATTTGGACGTTGCCGCAACTCATGTGGGTAAAAGAAGAAGAACCTGTTGTTTTTGCGGCGATTCGCCACATTTTCTTTGAAAAAGATTATCTGCGTTATCGTCTTACGAACGTGTGGTGTACCGATTATATCGAAGCACAGGGGAGTATGTTGTTCGATTGTCGTACCATGCAATGGTCGAGCGAGTTGTGTGCGCTTGCCGGCATTTCAATCGAATGTCTTCCGCCTTTAAAAAAGCCAACGGACATTATTGGCGAGGTCACCGCCGATGCGTCACGTGAAACCGGATTACAGGCAGGGACACCCGTTATTTGCGGCACAACCGATACGTGTATGGAAGTTTTTGCTTCGGGTGCGGTCAAACAACAAGACGTAACAGTGAAATTGGCGACTGCGGGACGTATTTGTGTGATTACCGATCGCGCCTATCCGCATCGTCATTTAGTGAACTACTCGCATATTGCCGATGGTTTATGGTATCCCGGTACTGCTACTAAGTCGTGTGCGGCATCCTACCGTTGGTATCGTGACACTTTTGGTGGTGACTATCACTCGTTGGATGCGGGCGCGGCGGCAGTGCCGATCGGGTGCGACGGCATGATCTTCCACCCATATCTCAACGGTGAATTAACGCCGTATGCAGACCCGATGCTGTGCGGCAGTTTCACAGGGATTCGTGCCACACATACGAAAGCCCATTTCACGCGTGCCGTGCTGGAGGGCGTTTGTTATTCCTTGCTGGATTCTAAGCTCGCCTTAGATGAGATCGGTATTTCCTACGGTAACAAAGCGACCGTCATCGGCGGAGGAACCAAAGGAGAACTCTGGCGTCAAATGTTAGCCGATGTACTCGGTATGCCATTAGAAACAACCGAGAGTAGTGATTCTTCTTTAGGTTCTGCCATGCTGGCTGGCATCGCTATCGGAATTTTCAAGGATCCTGCCGATGCGGTAGCACGTTGTGTTCGTGTGACGGGTGTTACGTTACCGAATCCCATTAAAACCGCAGAATATGCCAAAGTATTTGAGGAGTATAAGCGTATTCACGATGCGTTAGCACCGCTTTACGATGCGCGTTGATCATATGAAAATTGCTGTTTGTGTTCGACAATCCACTAACGGAGATATTAACCCGTTTGATGCGTGCGCTTACGAGGCGGCATTATCCATTCCCAACGCGGAGGTTGTATTACTGAGCATGGGCCCGCGTTCGGTCGAGGATTTTTTGCGCAATTTAACACGACTTGGAGCAACCAAAGCCGTGCTGTTGTCGGATTCCGCATTTGCGGGTGCCGATACCTTAGCTACCGCCTACACGCTGTCTCTTGCCGTAAAACGCTTGCAACCCGATTTGATCTTTTGCGGTCGTCAGACAGTCGACGGTGATACCGGTCAAGTCGGTCCGGCGTTATCGGTATTGACCGAATCGGCGCTGATTCCGAATGTCATGAAGTTTACCGTCTCGGATGCCGACATAACCTGTACCGATCGCGAAGGGACGTGTGTTACCAATCCGTTTCCTGCGCTTTTAACGTTTGAGCGTATCAACACGTTGCGGTTGCCGCGGTTGCGCTCCAAAGAAGCCCCTGTTGAAGTGTGGAATGCGGCGGATTTAGATGCGGATCTTTCCCGATGTGGTTTAGCAGGTTCACCTACTAAGGTTATGAAAACTTTTGAGAACGATCAAGATCGCCGTCATTGTACTTTTATTAAGCCACATGAATTACCCAATATCATTGCCGATGCTTTGAAAAAAGGACGACAACGCTTAAAACCGATATCCTCATCCGAAAAGACATTACACCATGTGTGGATCGTCGGTGAAGCACCGCGCGATATGGCACAAACCATCAGCAACGATATTACGGTTATCTCGTTAGAAGAACCGGATGTGATGGCAAAAAAAATCCGCGATGGGAAACCTGAGGTAGTGCTATGGGCCAGCGATCGCCGTAGCAAAGCGATTGCCCCTCAAGTCGCGGCCTTACTGCAAACAGGGTTGTGTGCGGATTGTACGGCGCTGGAAACAGACGGTGAAGATCTGTTTATGTACCGCCCTGCGTTTTCGGGTAACATTATTGCCAAGATACGCTGTGTCACACGTCCGCAAATGGCAACGGTGCGTACGATGGAAACAGATATAGCGCCGATTGTTGTTGGTGTCGGCATGGGTGCCAAAGGATGTTTGGAACATGTCAAGGCCTATGCCAAAACGCTTAATGCTGAAATAGCTGCTTCGCGTTTGATGGTTGACCACGACTTTTTACCGTATGAATCGCAGGTGGGATTAACAGGCAAAACGGTAAATCCCGATGTGTATATCGCACTTGGTATTTCCGGTGCGGTGCATCACGTGGCGGGCATGCGACAGTCGGGTACGGTGATTGCGATCAACCGTGATCCCAAAGCACCGATTTTTAAGTTCGCGGATTTCGGTATGGTGTGCAACGTGGAGGATATTCTGTGATATGAAACGTATTGTTTTTATCTGCCACGGCAATATCTGTCGCTCGCCGATGGCGGAATATATTGCCAAATCTTTGTCGGATGATATCGTCGTAGAATCCATGGCGGTATCACGGGAGGAGTTGGGGAACTCTATCTATCCGCGTGCGGCAGAAACGTTGCGCCGCCACCACATACCGTATTCACGTCATGCTGCAAGACAGATTACGAAGGCAGACTACGACTGCTTTGATTATTTGGTAGGGATGGAAGAGTACAAAATTACGCGTTTAATGCACATCATTGGCGGTGATCCCGACAATAAAGT
>JAZOQQ010000039.1:0-2883 GCA_045656165.1 Acutalibacteraceae bacterium | reverse complement strand
ATGACGGTGTGGCAAATCGTCGGCGGTGCGATGATTCTGGCGTTTACGCTGATCAGTGAGTTGAAACACACCCCCCCTCAAAGTTGATGCCTTGAGGGGTTTTATTATGCTGTCTGAAAGTCGTTTTGTACAAAAAGTTGGGACAGGGAAGACACGAAAAACAGAAGGGCGCCTCGACCAGTTTTGTCGAGGCGCCCTTTGGCTTTCGATTGTGTGTGGGTTATACGTTAAAATCGAGGCAGGCGCGAGTGGCGGTGTAGGGACGAACGTAGCCGTCGGCGGCCGCTACGTGTGCAGGGTGTACCGCGTAGTTTTTCAGCGCTTCTTCGCTTTCAAACGACGAATCCAACATCAAATCAACATTGGAACTGCCCAGTTTATCGGTGTATACTTTGATTTCCAGTAAACCGGGGATCTGACCGGCGAGGGCTTCCAAGTTCTCCTTGATAGCGGCAATGACCGTCCGCTTTTCCGTTTCGGGCATTTCTTTGAGTTTCCATAAAATAACGTGTTTGACCATTTTATATATCTCCTTTTATTTGATGAGAGTTAATATCCACTCGGTAATCAACACTACGCCGCAACAGGATACCGCTACCACCAACAAATCGGCGCCGCACCACGCGATGATCACGCCGGCGACGAGCGCCAGCACGCCGGCGAGCGGTTGCTCGGTTGCGTGCAGAATGGCGGGGAACGTCATGATCGCGAGCGTGACGTAGGGAACGTAGTACAAAAATGAACGGATAAAGGTGTTGCGGATCGGCTTTTTGATCAGCGTCATGGGCAACACGCGGATGGCGTAGGTCACCAGCGCCATTACCGCAATATAGATCCACGTCATGCGTTCACCTCCTCGTCTTGGCGAGGGAAGAGAAGCGCCGCCGCCGAGGCTAATACAACCGTTAACAAAATGATCCGCAGTCCTTCGGACAATTCACAGATAAGCGGTAGATATTCACACGCGTAACTTACCGCGAAACACACGGCGATCAGCCCGGCAACGATTTTGCTTTGACGTGCGGGCGGAATGAACACGGCAATAAACATGCCGTACAGCGCTACACTGAGTGCGCTGACGAGGTTATGCGGCAGAACACTGCCTACCACCGTGCCGAGCGCTGTGCCGATCGCCCAGCCGGGGACGGCGGGTATAAACGCACCATACGAGTAAAACGGGTTCAAGCGGTCAGGACGTGCGATCGCAATGCCAAACAATTCATCGGTCAAATGGAACGACAGCAGGAAACGATGCCAAAACGGCATAGCGGGATCCAAGCGCTGTGTCATGGCACAACTCATCAGCAAGTATCGTGCGTTGATGATGAGTGTAACAAACGCGACTTCCAAAATCGTGGTGCCGGCGGCCATCAACGAGAATACGGCGTATTCCCCTGTTGACGTTGTACACAGCCAACTGGCCAAGAAGCCCTGAAACCACGAAAGGCCCGCGCTTTTTACCGCAATACCCAGTGAAAACGAAACAGCCAAATATCCTAATCCAATGGGAATGCCGTCGCGCATACCGGCACGAAATGCAGTTCGGTTTTGTGACGTACGGCAATTATACCGATCGTTTTCCACGCACATTCCCACCTTTTCTTAAAATCAAGGGATAGTATACCATGCCTTTGCGGATTTGTAAAATAGAATTTGCATTTATGGAATGTTCGGTGTATACTTTTTTGTTGAAAGGCAGGTGAGCAACACGTGAGCAATACATTGCGGTTTGTTTTCCCTAAAACGTTACCGATTTTGGCGGGTTTCGGCTTTTTAGGCATGTCTTACGGCATCCTAATGAGCACGTCGGGTTTCCCGTTTTGGATGCCGCTTTTGATCAGCATTGTCGTGTTTGGCGGTTCGTTGCAGTTCGTGATGGTCACCTTACTTCTCAGTGCTTATTCGCCGATTTCCGCCTTTTTGATGGCTTTGTTGATTCAAGCGCGCCACCTGTTTTACGGTGTAGCCATGCTGGAGAAATACAAAGGAATGGGTTTGTCAAAATGGTATCTGATCTTCGGCATGTGTGACGAATCGTTTTCTATTAACTCGTCGTTGGACGTGCCGCAGGAACTTGACCGTCGGTCGTGCTACATGTGGATCACGCTGCTCAATCAGTCGTATTGGGTACTCGGCACGGCGGCCGGTGTACTATTGGGTGAGGTTGTTCCGTTTAATACCGAAGGCATTGATTTTGTGATGACCGCCATGTTTGCGGTGATTTTTTTGGAACAATGGCTCAAAGAGAAACAGCATATATCGTCGCTCATCGGCGTGGTGGCATCAGTTGGTTGTTTGTTGCTGTTTGGTGCCGAATCCTTTATCGTGCCCGCCTTACTGGCAATGTTGGCTTTACTTGCGGCGTTGCGCCGCCCGATTGAGAAAGCGGGTGAGCGTGTATGACGTTGACACAGCAATTGTTGACCATCGGCCTGTGTGTACTTGCCACCGTGCTTACGCGTTTTTTACCGTTTTTAATTTTTTCATCAAAACGCGAAACACCGCCGTTTATCCGCTACCTCGGTGACGTACTGCCGGCGGCACTGTTTGCCTTTTTGGTGGTGTACTGTTTAAAATCGGTAGATATTCTCGACGGTGCACACGGGATACCGGAACTGGTATCGCTGACCGTGGTGGTCGGGTTACATTTGTGGAAACGGCAAATGCTGTTATCCATCGCGGCGGGGACGGTTTGTTACATGCTATTGGTACAACTTGCTTTTTAAAAAAATTGCAGGACAACTATAGTTTTTCTTGCATTTTGGAGCAAAATAAGGTATAGTAAATAACGGTTGTTAAATCTATAACAGGAAGAGGCATTCGTATGGAAAAGGAAAGAAGAGTCGGTACGGTTTCGCGTGGCATTCGTTGCCCCATTATCCG
>JAZOQQ010000038.1:0-4536 GCA_045656165.1 Acutalibacteraceae bacterium | reverse complement strand
GCATTGTTCAAATTCTTTCACGCAACCAAAACGCTCGAAGAAGATATTCAAAGAGAAAAAGACTGCATTTTAAGAATTAAAAATGCAGTTAGTCAAAAGTGTGGCATTGATAATTTCATAGATTACGATGATTTCACTGTTGCTTTTGCTGGCTCAAAAGACAATATGGAGTTGTTGCTTGAAATCTGCACACAAAAGTGTGATGGCAAAAAATATTTATATGCTTCACTAGATGACGAGGTATCGTGGCAAGAGTGGGATTTTGACAACGTAACCGAGTTTGAAAATAATATTATCAACCATATATCAAACAGAGTAAATCGAACCATTAAAACAGTGATTCAAAAAGAAAAGCACAAACGCTATCAAATGTCGATTTATTATCTAGATGAGACAACCGGCGAATGGGTTTTAATTGAAGAGGATGAAACCGAAGATAAGTTAGTTTGCTTTATTGCCGCCAACAAAACCGAAAGCACTGAAACAATTAAAACATATAAATTGGAAAATTAATCACAAAAGCGAGGTGAATTTCACCTCGCTTTTTTATATCTCTCCACTACACTATGTATCGCCATGCAAAACTTGTCGATTGGTGTCTATGCCGTCCCGATTACTTTCCTCTTACCGTTCTCCTTGTTTGGCAAAGGGGGGATGCTGTAATTTGAGAAAATTTACACGACACGAATTTACATTTAAAATGAAATATGCTACAATTAGGAAAACGACATTGAGGGGATTCGGTATGCCTTTGAAAAATGACACGCTTTTTTGGAAGAAGAAAGAGTTTGTTTCCTTTCTGTTAAGCATTCTTGTTTTTTTCATTCACTCCTATTTTGCGCAGGAAATGAACAGCGACAGTTTGATTTCTGTCGTTAACCATAAAGTGTCTTATTTTCTCTCGTGTTCTATCACCCGTTTTGCTGTTCCCATGTTTTTTATGATGTCGGGAATAACGTTTTTCAAAGATTATAACAACAAAAAATATTGGGCGAAAATCAAAGCGCGTTTATTCACGTTGGTCATACCCTATTTACTCTGGAACACGATCTGGTTGCTTTGGGAAATTTTTACGTCCTACTCCTTTGTCGCCAAATTTTCCACAGACGGCACGCCATTTCCGTTGACCTTAACAAACATACTGAAAGGCATTTTCTTCTACGGCTGTAACATTCCTTTTTGGTTTGTATTCGACTTGATCCTGTTCTCAATTGCCGCACCGCTTGTGTTTTTGATCATTAAAAACAAATATGTCGGCATCGGTACCGTCATCGGTTTGTCGATCCTATCCTTGTTCGGCATACACCTGCCGGAGAATGTGTTCTATTATCCCATGGCCATCGTTTTTTACTTGATAGGCGCCCTTGTCGGTTATCATTTCTTTGATTTCGCCGCCACAAAATCTTCAAAACCAAGGCAAATCGCTTCCGTCGTTTTCCTGGCGGCGTATATTCTCGCCAAAAATATAGCCCCGCAAGCAATACATATCGACAACTACCTGACACAAACCATTGTGTATACCCTGGCGGCATTTTCATTATGGAATGTGGTGGATATGTTCATTGAACGGGTGAAACCGCGAGCCATCTATCGCCGCTCCTTTGCCATTTATGCCATGCACCTCAACGTCGCGATCGTTATCCTGAAAGTATTATCGTTGTGCGCACCCCAAAACGAGTGGCTTGAGATTCCCAAATTTATCATGATGGTTGTTTCCACGCTCGTCATTGTGAACGGCATCTGCGCGTTTTTGGAAAAATTTACGCCAAAAATTTACGCGGTACTTATGGGAAACCGCCTAAACAAAAAATGTTAAGCGAGGTGACATTCACCTCGCTTTTCTTCTTTCAATCGCAACGTAAACCCTGCCGAAACGCCGTGCTTCGCCCTTGTTTTCTGTCGGTTTACGTGGTATACTGAAGAAAAACCGCGAAGAAAGGTCTCTTGCAACATGGATAATAAAACCCTTCACGACCGTTTTCGTTCACAACTGACCAACGTACACGCGCTGACGGTACTGACCGTGTCGGTTCTCGAGATTATCGGTTATATCGTTTTGGTACGTTCGGGCGTGGAACAATTCGCTTTGAGCAACCATTATTTATGGTACGGTGTGGTGTTTCCGATCGTCGTAAACACCGCCACCCACCTTATCGCCCGCATCGTCGTCAGCCGCCCGAACGTCGATCGCAAAACCAAAAACGGCAGCATCATCGCCGCCGCGTTGATCACGTCGTTTATCGTGGCGATCATTCACAAAGAATACAGCGTCACCGGTTGTGCGTATATCTTCCCCATCGTCCTGTCCGCCATGTTTAACGACAAAAAATTACTCAACACCGGTTTGATCGCCTCACTTGCGATTTTGCTGTGTGTCGGCGGCGCCTTTTGGCTGGACGGAAACGTCACCCTCACCAACGCACTCAATCTGTTTATTCTGTTTGGTTTCGCATTCGTTGCCTATCTGTGCGGCATCATCTCCATTAACTTCTCCAACCAAAACTACACCACCATCGAATCGCAAGCACAAACCTGCGAAGAATTGCGTGACGATATTTTGCGCGACCAAATGAACAAATTGTACAACCACGCCACGTACTTCGATCATTTGGAACAAACGGTATCCACCCACACCCCCGACGACCCGCTGTGCCTTGTCATGCTTGACTTAGACTATTTCAAGCAGATCAACGACAAATACGGTCATCCCAGCGGCGATGCCGTGTTGCTGTTTGCCGCCGATACGTTCCGCCGCCATTGCACCGAACCCGATATGCCCTACCGCTACGGCGGCGAGGAATTTGCCTTATTGTTCCATCACAAAACCGCCGAGGACGTCACCGCGATCATGCAAGAGATCTTGGACGAGTTCCGCGCCCACCGCTTTGATTTTTCCGACGCCCCCGTCACCTTCTCGGCAGGCGTGGTACAATATACCGACTCCATGTCGGCCAACCTCTTCTTTAAAACGGCTGATCAAACCATGTACGATGCCAAAGAACAAGGCAAAAACCGCATTCTCACTCGCTAATTAAAAAAGCCGATGAACGTTTCGTTCACCGGCTTTTGTTATACCCCTTGCAAAATATGCGCCGTACGCAAATGATGATCCGTAATGTGATGATTCACCGCGTAGGCGTGCCCCTCCATTTCAGAGCGGTCACACCCTGTCAGATGTTGCACTTGCAACTCTGCCGCCACGGCGGCACACACGCGCTCAATGATCGCGGATTTTTCCCGCACCTCCTGTGCAGTGTTACCGCTCGACAACAAATATTCCAGATCTCCCGCCAACTCCGCCAGTTGCGGCAGTTCACCTAACCCGCGAAAACTCCATTTGTAATATGGCATATACACGCCGTTTAACAGGTAAATACTGTGCAACGTACTTTGCACAAACTCGGCGATCGCCAGTTGCGCCGCCCCTGTTTCACCGCGAGCGACACACCGCGCGTAATTATATTGCCCCGATTGCCCCATCAACAGCAACCGCCCCGCCAACTTTTTGAGCCGCACGTCGTCGGGATAATAGTGCAACCGCTCGCGAATCGCCGTAAACTGCCCGAACGGATCGGCAAACACGGCACCGTTTGTCGCCTCCAACAACCCATATTCGGGAACCGATAACCATTCTGCCGTCGTCAGATTGCCGTCAGGTCTGCCCACCTTATCCGAGAAAAAGTCATCCATGCGCATCACACCGTGGCGACTGCCACCCACCGGACTCACACGGTTTCGCGTAAATCCCGCAAACTCGTTCGGCAACTTGGCATACATCCGTTCCAGCAAAAACGCCGTGCGGCGATCCACGACTTCCTCGTCGGGCAAAAAGATACAAAATCCCGGTTCAAAATCGTGATCCTGTGACATCTCGTCGTCGTACCCATAACATTCCGAACCGCTTCCCGCAAGCCCGATCGCCAAATACGGCAGCACCTTTGCAAACTCCGTGTTCAGCACCTCTTTGGCACACGCGTCAAAATACGCTTTCGCCAGTTCAAGACCCTTCATAAATCCTCCTACAGCGCTCTTGCAGTTGTGCCGCATACGTTTCATATCCGTAATATCCAAACACCGTGGCACATTTTTCGCACGCAAACGCGTATCCGCCGTCGGTACGCTCTTTTCCCACGTCCATACACGCCGCCGCTTTGTCAACCAACGCGGCAATGTTCGCCTTAGCAGCGTCAAGACCGTGCTCGGTTTCGGCGGCGGTCGCCATATTGAGATACGTGATCGCCTGTTCCGGCTCTTTGTCGGGAATCGCCGCCATCACAGCGAGCGCTTTGCCGTACAGTTCCTCCGCTTCCCGAAACCGTCCCAGATCCACCAGCGCCAACCCCATATTGTTATATAAACCGCCCAACCGATCATCGTCGGCGGACAAATCGCGTTCATAGATCGCCCGCGCTTGTTGGAACAACGGCAACGCATCCGCCGCTCTGCCAAACGCCTTGTAAACCGTGGCGCTGTTGAGATACGTGGTAGCGGCACCAACGCTATCCCCGATGCCCCTATCGGCCACCAAGCGTAAAG
>JAZOQQ010000037.1:0-2151 GCA_045656165.1 Acutalibacteraceae bacterium | reverse complement strand
TGCAATCCCCCTTATGGTGAGCGTTTATTGGATATACAAGCGGCCGAAGAATTGTATCGCGTGATGGGCGAGGTCTTTGTTCCCAAAACGGGTTGGAGTTACGCCATCATCAGCCCTGATGAGAAGTTTGAGGAAGTGTTTGGGCGCAAAGCCGATAAGCGCCGTAAATTATACAACGGCATGCTCAAATGCCAACTTTACTGTTACTATCGGTAAAAGAGGAGGATGTTTTCCATGCGGCATATTTTCATTCTAAATCCCGCGGCGGGCAAAACACAATCCGCATTGCAGCTGCAACCGACTATTGAAGCATTTTTTGCGGAATATCCGATGGAGTATACCATCTACGTCACCGAACGGGCAGGCCACGCGACCGAGATCGTCAAAGACGAGGTTGCCAAAGGTGACAGCGTGCGTTTTTATGCCTGTGGCGGCGACGGTACGGTGCTGGAAGTTGTTAACGGCTTGGCCGAAGCGCCCAATGCGGAACTCGCGTGTGTGCCGTGCGGTTCGGGTAACGACTTTTTGCGGATGTTGCCTGAACGCGATCTATTTGCCGATTTGCGTGCGATCATCATGGGGGAAGCGCGGCCGGTGGACGCTATTTTATGCAACGACAAATGGTCGCTGAATATGTGCTCCATGGGTATTGATGCCGACGTCGCGAATTTAATGGTGCGTTATAAACATTTGCCGCTCGTCAGTGGGCCGATGGCGTATAATTTGGCGCTGGTGCAGACCTTTCTGCGCCCGCTTGGTCAGCAGTTGCGCGTGGTAATCGAAACACCGGAGGGTACGGTGGAACGCAACGGTAAATATATGTTTGCGCTTGCGGCAAACGGTCAATATTACGGTGGCGGCTATCACGGATCGCCCTTGTCACAGCCCGACGACGGTATGCTGGATTTTGTACTGATCAGCAAGATCAGCCACCTGAAAATGTTGTCGGTACTCAAGCTCTACAAAAACGGTCAGCATTTGGATCTGCCGTTTTGCGAAACGTTCCGTGGCACCAAAATGCAGGTGCTGGCCAATACGCCCGCCTGTGTGACCGCCGACGGTGAGTGTTTCTCCACCACCGTTGTCAGTTTTGAACTGCGCCCTTCGGCAATCCAATTTGTGTATCCGGCGGCGAACGTAGAGGAATTATTAACAAATTATAAAAATTCCGAGATTTGCCAAAGTTCTACTTGATTTTTCTCGTAAAGTTGATACAATAGGTTTAGCACTCTTTTAAAGGGAGTGCTAAACCTTGTATTTTATTATCTCGTAAGGAGGAGATTTCAAATGACGATGAAACCGTTAGCTGACCGTGTGGTCATTAAAATGGTGGAAGCGGAAGAAACGACGAAGAGCGGTATCATTTTAGCCGGTTCGGCCAAAGAGAAACCGCAGGTTGCGGAAGTGGTCGCAGTCGGCCCCGGCGGTAACGTGGAGGGCAAAGAAGTCACCATGTACGTCAAGGTTGGCGACAAAGTGATCACCAGCAAATATTCCGGCACCGAAGTGAAAATGGATGGCGTGGAATATACCATCGTGCGTCAGAACGATATTCTGGCAATTGTAGAGTAATAGGAGGAACAGACCATGGCAAAAGAGATTTTGTACGGCGAGGATGCTCGCAAGGCCCTGCAGGCCGGCGTGGATCAACTGGCCAATACCGTGAAGATCACGTTAGGTCCGCGCGGCCGTAACGTCGTGTTAGACAAAAAATTCGGCGCACCGCTGATTACCAACGACGGTGTGACCATTGCAAAAGAAATCGAACTGGACAACGCGTTTGAAAACATGGGCGCGCAGTTGGTGAAAGAAGTTTCTACCAAGACCAACGACGTGGCCGGTGACGGTACCACCACAGCGACCTTGCTGGCACAGGCGCTCATTCGTGAAGGTATGAAAAACGTGGCGGCCGGTGCCAACCCGATGGGTGTCAAACGCGGCAGCCTAAAAGCGGTTGACGCTGTCGTGGCGGAAGTGAAAGCCAATTCCAAAAAGGTCAACGGTACCGAGGATATTGCTTCGGCCGCGACCATTTCGGCGGGCGATGCCGTGATCGGTAAACTCATCGCTGAAGCAATGGAGAAAGTGTCCGCTGACGGTGTTATCACGGTGGAAGAATCCAAAACCGCCGAAACCTACACCGAAGTGGTG
>JAZOQQ010000036.1:0-7925 GCA_045656165.1 Acutalibacteraceae bacterium | reverse complement strand
GTGGCAATGGCAGGCGGTGTTCCTCGAGTCTTCCCGGCAATTGCGGTCTGTGACGGTATTGCCATGGGTCATGTCGGCATGAAGTATTCCCTTGTTACGAGAGATTTGATTGCGGATTCTACGGAGGCTATGGCGCTGGCGCATCAGTTTGACGCGCTGGTTATGGTTCCGAATTGTGATAAGAATGTACCGGGCTTACTTATGGCAGCGGCGCGTTTAAATATCCCGACGATTTTCGTGTCCGGCGGTCCGATGCTTGCCGGTCATGTACACGGCGACAAGACCAGTCTTTCCAGCATGTTTGAGGCGGTCGGCGCATTCTCTTCGGGCAAGATCGACGAGAAACAACTCACCGTTTGTGAACTCAACACCTGCCCGACCTGTGGCTCGTGTTCTGGCATGTATACCGCCAATTCCATGAACTGCTTAACCGAAGTGCTCGGCATGGGTTTGCGCGGTAACGGCACGATCCCTGCGGTGTATTCGCAACGCATTGAACTGGCGAAGCACGCCGGCATGCAGGTGATGGAACTGGTTAAGAAAAACATTCGTCCGCGCGATATCATGAACGCTTGTTCCATCCGCAACGCTTTGATTGCGGATATGGCGCTCGGATGTTCTACCAACTCCATGCTCCATCTGCCCGCGATCGCCAACGAATGCGGCGTGGACTTTAACTTGGATATGGCAAATGAACTGAGTGCCGTAACGCCCAACCTGTGCCATCTTGCACCCGCCGGCCCGACGTATATGGAAGATTTAAACGAAGCGGGCGGCGTGTATGCGGTTCTCAGCGAACTGCGCAAGTTGAACCTGTTAGACCTCGACGTCATGACTGTTACCGGTAAGACGATGGGCGAAAATATCGCAACCGCCGTCAACCGTGATCCGTCGGTCATTCGTCCCGTGGAGGATCCGTATTCTCAAACAGGCGGCATCGCGGTTCTCAAGGGCAATTTGGCTCCCGATGGCAGTGTTGTCAAACGCTCTGCCGTGTTACCCGAAATATTGGTTCACGAAGGCCCGGCCCGTGTGTTTGACTGCGAAGAAGATGCACAAGCGGCAATCAACGCCGGTAAGATTCAGCCCGGTGACGTGGTGGTAATTCGCTACGAAGGTCCGAAAGGCGGCCCCGGTATGCGCGAAATGCTGAACCCCACCTCGGCCATCATGGGCATGGGACTCGGTAACAGCGTTGCCTTGATTACCGACGGTCGTTTCAGCGGTGCCACCCGCGGCGCATGCATCGGTCATGTATCGCCCGAAGCCGCTTCCGGCGGCGTGATTGGTGTGGTCAAAGAAGGCGACATCATCAGCATTAACATTCCCGAAAACAAACTGGAACTCAAAGTGGATGAAGCGGAATTGGCCGAGCGCCTGCGTAACTTTACCCCCAAGAAAAAGGAGCTTTCCGGTTATCTTAAACGCTATGCCGCGCTGGTTTCCAGCGGTGCGAAAGGTGCGATTTTGAACGGATGAACACCAAAACGTTATGGATAAGACTGCGCTCGCTTTCGGTCTTTCGGGCGCTGTTAGACGATCCGATGGTCGACGCGTTGTGCCGTTTTCTCGGCACCGCGCCGCAAGACACGGCCGAAGCGGTTTCACGCTATGCGGCGTTCGTGTCGGCATTTTATAACACCGGCGCCGAAACGCCGGCCGCCTACCTGCAAGCGTTGGTGGGCGACGATGAAAATGCCTATATTCGATTGGTTGGCAAAGGGGTGCAACCGCCCATTGATATGCAAAACAGCGTGCGTGAGGAATTGTGTATTTTGCAAGCGGTTGCAGACTTGACAGCCGAAGATTTGCGTGACGGCTTGGATTGGGACGGCTATCTGCCGACTTTCCCCGTCGGCAAGGTTGATCTTGCCGCAGAATATGCCGAGCGCCAGCGCCACGTCGGCCGTTACGGTTACGGCATTTATGCCAAGCACCGTATGTTCTACGTCAGCCCCGATCACAAGATCATGCCGGTGCACCACCCCGATCGCACGCGTTTGTCCTCCCTTGTGGATTACGAACGCGAAAAGCAGATCATTTTAGACAATACCGTCGCTTTGCTTGAAGGTAAACCCGCGGCGAATATTTTGCTGACGGGCGATGCCGGCACCGGCAAATCCTCCACCGTTAAGGCGGTGGTTAACGAATTGTATGACCGTGGCTTGCGTATTTTGGAAGTACGTAAAGAACAATTGCACGCGATCCCGACCATCTTGGATTCGCTCAGCAGTAACCCGTTGAAATTTATTTTGTTCATTGACGATTTGTCGTTCCAGAAAGATGACGATAACTTCAGCGCACTCAAAGCGATTTTGGAAGGATCGGTATCCACCAAAGCGCAGAATGTGGTAGTGTACGCCACCAGTAACCGTCGGCATTTGGTCAAAGAATCCTTCTCCGATCGTGATGGAGATGACATTCACCGCAACGATACCGTGCAAGAGATCATCTCATTGTCGGCGCGTTTCGGTATTCATATCACGTTCCAAAAGCCCGACAAGCAAACCTATTTGGACATTGTGCGCCATCTTGCCGCCGAACGCGGCCTTAAGCACGATCCCGACGAGTTGGATCTGCTTGCCGAACGTTTCGCGTTGGACAAAGGCGGTCGTTCCGCCCGTGCCGCGAAACAGTTTGTGGACAGTTTAACAACAGCAGAATAAAAAAGAACGCCGCCCCCTTGGTTGAGGGGCGGCGCGTTTGTTTGCGGGTTATTCTTCTATTTCCATGATCGGTAATGCGAGGAGGTCATCGGCTTCGGCCGTTTCCAGTTCTTCCACATTACGCAGATTGCGCAGGATGGTGTTGTTGCGTTTGCGGGCGCTGTCCAACACGTTACCTGCTTCGTCCACTTTCTTCTTGGCTTTTTCAAGCAGCCCTTCAAATGCACCGTATTGCGTTTTTACCGCGCCCAGCACGCGCCACACTTCGGCGGCACGCTTGTCCAGCGCGATGGTACGGAACCCGATACGGAGTGTGTTGAGAAACGCCGTGATGGTCGTGGGGCCGCACACCATGATACGGTGCTTGTTTTGCAAGTCTTCCACCAAACCGGGGCGGCGCAACACTTCGGCATAAAGTCCTTCGGTTGGCAGGAACATGATGGCAAAATCGGTGGTCTTCGGTACGTCGATGTACAATTCCGAAATCGTCTTGGCTTCGTTGCGGATGGTGCGCTCCAATGCCTTGATCGCCGCTTCCGCCGCGTCCTTGTCGGCTTTTTCCGACGCATCCACCAACCGCACGTAATCTTCTTGCGGGAATTTCGAGTCAATGGGCAACCACACGAACGTGTTATCATCGTCACGCGACGGGATCTTAATGGCAAATTCCACTTGCTCGCGGTTGCCGCGGATGGACACGTTTTGCGCGTATTGCTCGGCGGTAAGCGTTTGTTCCAAAATGTTGCCGAGTTGCACCTCCGCCCACGTGCCGCGCGCCTTAACGTTGGTGAGTACGCGTTGCAAATCGCTGACACCGCTGGCCAGTTCTTTCATTTCGCCCAGTGATTTATATACGCTTTGTAACTGCTCACCGACCGTTTTGAAACTGGAATCCAGTCGCTTGGTCAACGTACTTTGCAGTTTCTCGTCCACCGTTTCGCGCATTTGGTCCAGTTTTTTCTCGTTGCTTTCTTGCAACCCCTTGACGGCGGTGGTCAACGTCGCGTTGAGTTTTTCTTGATGCTCACCCGACACCTTAAGCGATTCCTTTTGCCCTTCGGTGATGATGTGATTCATATCCTTGAGTGTGTCGTTAAGTTCCTTGCGGGTGTTGCGCACCTCGTCACGCAAACGGCGTTCGGATTCTTCCAAATGCTCGCGCGAGTCGGATTTCGGTTTGCGAACCAACAACAGTATCTGCAATAACACGATCAGCGCGAGCAGCGCCATGATGATATACAGTTCCATTATTCTTCAATCTCCTGTAACGCCTCTGTCTCTTCTTTGGCTTCGGGTTTTTCACGGCCGTCTTTAATGACTCTCACGTCATCGCGCGTCATGACGACAGGGGGGGAGTCGGGCGATTTTTCCAACCGCACTTTTAAAATGCCGGATAATACGTTGGTTTCCACTACCACGCCTTTGCCTTCGGGCGTATTGACCTGTGCGCCTTGTTTGGGTGTGATCTTGGCAAGCGCGGCATAGGTGTCCTGTTCGTATTTTAAACAGCACATTAAACGGCCGCAGGTGCCGGAGATCTTGGTTGGGTTGAGTGACAACCCTTGCACTTTTGCCATTTTGATGGATACCGGCTGGAAATCCGAAAGAAATTGCGCACAGCAAAGCGGGCGGCCGCAAATGCCGAGTCCACCGAGCATTTTGGCTTCGTCGCGTACGCCAACTTGGCGCAGTTCAATGCGCGTGTGGAATAAACCGGCCAGATCTTTTACAAGATTGCGGAAATCCACGCGACCTTCGGCGGTGAAATAAAATAGGATTTTGGAACCGTCAAACGCATATTCTGCGCTGATAAGGTTCATCTCCAATTTGTGAGCCGCTACACGCTCTTCGCACAGTTTAAGCGCTTCGGCTTCTTTTTTGGCATTTTCTTTGGAACGACGCACGTCGTCGGGCGTAGCGGGACGTACCACTTCTTTTAAGGGCTTTACGATCTCTGCATCGTCTACGTCGCGGTTTTCCATCACCACTTCGCCGCATTCCAATCCGCGAGAAGTTTCCACCACTGCGTAGTCGCCTTTGGCAAAGGTGTGCCCTGCCGCTGAAAAATAATACACTTTACCCATGTTCTTAAACCGAACACCGATTACGTTGCTCATATTGCTCACTCCTATCGACCTGCTGCACGGCGCAGTCGCGCACACAGCAAGGTTAAAAACAAATTGTGGTTCATGTTGAAAAACCGCGCGGTCTGTAACTCCTCAACGGTGCTGAGAAGTGCCAACAGTTGTTGGCGGGTCAAGGTGCGGGACAGTTCGCGTGCGGTATCGGGCGAAGTGCCCAAGGGGATGGTGCCGTCAAAACGGCACAGTAGCGCATCGCGGAAAATCAGTTGCAGACCGCTGAGCACCGCGGTGACTTGTTCTTTTTTCTTTTCCAACGGTGCCGTGGCGGTCAGTAATGCCAGTTCGGTCGGGGCGGTGACTGCCGAGGCAATACGCGGAAGCAACCCCAACACGTCTTGATACGACCCGTCGGACAAGCCGTCAACGGCCTGCCCGATCACGCCGCCCCACAACGCGTGTGCGCGTGTCAGTTCCTCGTCGGAACGGTCCGGCAGATGATGCCGTAACACCGCGACCGCTTCTTCGGCAGGGACGCCGCCGAGCGAAACCGTGAACACACGAGAACGCACCGTTTCCAGCAGTTGATGGCGGGCCTCACAAGTCAGAATAAACAGCACGTGTGCCGGCGGTTCTTCCAACACTTTGAGCAGCGCGTTTTGCGCTTGGGGTGTCATATTCTGCACATCACACAAGATAAAAACACGGCGCGCCGCTTCGTTGGGGCGAACATACACCTCTTCGCGCAGATCGCGCACCACGTCTAAGTGGAAGGAACGTGCTTCGCCACCACCACCGATTTCGGTAATGTCCGGATGAATGCCTGAACGCGATTTGTGGCAAGCGGCACAGGTGCCGCACGGTCGCTCGCCGCTGCCGCGACAGACCGCTGCCGCCGCGATCAAACGCGCTAATGTGCGCCGGCCGCTTCCTGTAGGACCTTCAATAAGGATCGCGTGCGGAAAGGCACCGGTGTCCAGCCGTGAAGCCAGCAATGCCTTGGCAGGCGCGTTACCGGCAAAAGTTGTGCCGTTCGGTAACGTCCAATTCACCGCGATCCCTCCTTCCTGTCATACATAGTTTGATTATACCATACGCAAGTAAAACTCGCAACGGTTTTCGGGCACTTTTTCGTACGTAGCGAGAATTTTCTTGACCTCTCGCAGGAATGTCACAAAAACCGTATCGGCAACAAACCGAAAAATTTTCGTTGTCAACACCGTTGTGTTATGGGCATTGGTGTGTTATTCTTGAACAAACGGAGGTGTAGGGTGTGGATGTTCTAAAATTTAACCTTTCAGATAACGACAGTAAGATCAAACTGTTGAACGCAACCAACGGTGGCCCGTGGGCAAGTAAGGGTTGGGACTATGACGAAATAGAGAAAATGTCGCGCACCAATTTTTTTACATACAAAGCGGCGCGCATACCGTATTCACGAAATCATGACAGCGGGGTTTTGGGTGTCTATGGCGGTCCGTTTTCACACGACGTTACCAGAATTTTTCCCAACTTTGATTTGGATCCGAACGATCCTGCATCATATGACTTTGCCTGTACTGACAACGATATAGCGACTTGTCTTGCGGCGGGTACCAAAACCTTTTTCCGACTGGGGCAGACCATTGAGCATCAAGTGAAAAAACACGGCACCATACCGCCGCCCGACTTCAAAAAATGGGCGATCATTTGTGAGCATATTATCCGTCACTATACCGAGGGTTGGGCAGGTGGTTTTTGTTACGACATGCCCTATTGGGAAATATGGAACGAGCCGGATCTTGACCCGGACGACAGCGATAACAAGCGCACGTGGGGAGGCACAAAGGCGCAATTCTTTGATTTTTACGAAATTGCGGCAAAACATTTGAAGTCTTGTTTCCCGCACCTCAAAATCGGCGGACCGGCATCGTGTGGTAAAGTTGACTGGGCAGAGGATTTCTTGTGCGAGATGCAAAAACGAAAGGTGCCTCTTGACTTTTTCTCGTGGCACGTCTACTTTTGCGATAAAGAAAAGTTTATAACCCGTGCCAACAGCATGAAAGCGCTTTTGGTCAAGTATGGTTACGATAACGCCGAGAGCATCTTGAACGAGTGGAACTACGTGAGGGGCTGGAAAGGCGAAGACTATCTGTATTCGATAAAACAGCGTATCGGTTTAAAAAACGCTTCGGTTATTGTTGCGGGTATGAGCATGGCACAGTATTGCGATATTGATATGCTCATGTATTACGACACCCGCCCTGGGTTGTTTTGTGGGATATTTGATTATTATACCGCCGATCCGCTCAAGGGCTATTATCCGATGATGTGGTACGGTATGTTTTACGACATGCACTACATGACCCATGCCAAAACCGACGTTGAGGATATTTATTCGCTTTGTGCGGTTGACCAAAACGGTAAATCCATTGCGATGGTTACCTATTACACCGATGATGACACGGCGGCGGACAAACAACTGAAGCTCGACTTTGGCAAAACTGCTGAGTATGAGGTGTATGTTGTGGACCGCGAAAAAAACGGGGAGTGTATCGGCCGCTTTGCCGATCTCAAGTTTACCCTTCCGGTCTACACCTGCCTGCTCATCAAGGAAATATAAAACGCAAAAATAAATCCCACCGATATGCGTGTTGCATTTTCGGTGGGATTTGTTTATTCTTCAGAGGGCTGTTGTTTTACGATGCGAACCAGTTCAATACGGCGCTCGTCCATTTGCAGGACCGTCAATTCCAAATTTTCAAACAAAACGGTCGCCATTTCATCCGCGGTGGGTATGCGGCCGAGTTGATCGATTAAGAAACCGGCGAGTGTGTCATAATCACCTTCGGGGAATTCCGTTTCCAGCAATTCACCCACTTCGTCGATCGCCATGGAGCCGTCCACTTCAAACGTGTTGTCTCCAGTTTGCTTGACCTCTTCTTCCTCGTGGTCGTATTCGTCTTGAATGTTACCCACAATGGATTCCAGCAGGTCTTCCATGGAAACGATACCGGCCAAGCCGCCGTATTCATCAACCGCCATGGCTAATTGAATATGTTTTTCGGTCATTTCTTCAAACAGATCGTCGCAACGCTTGGAACTCGGCACAAAATGCGCCTTGTGCATCAGCGAACGCAACGTCAGATCTTCGGGAAGCGGTTTGCCCACGTAGGGAAGGAGGTCTTTGATGTGCAAG
>JAZOQQ010000035.1:0-2168 GCA_045656165.1 Acutalibacteraceae bacterium | reverse complement strand
ATGTCTGAAGAATATATGGAGCAGGGCTGCGACTGCGGTGGCGATTGCGGCGATTGCGGTGGCGACTGCGGCTGCTGACCTGTCCTGCCCGACACGGCTCGCCGTGTCGGGCTTTGTCTGTTGTCGAAATAACGCGGTTATTGACAAATCCATCCCCGATATAGTATAATTCATATATGCTTTGCCTTGCGGCATATAGGTAAAGCGGTAATTTATACGTGAGGATGGGTAACGATGGAACCGAAAAAACGACGTTTTGGCGACCGTAAAGACGGTTGGCGCCTGCGCCATACACAGTCCCTGTTCGCCGTCATGCCCCATTTAATGAAGACCCGATCGGATTCGCAAGTGTATTTCGACGAAGAGATTGAAATCGACGAACTGGAAAAGTACGTGCGTCGCATGCGCCGTGAGCATGAAGACATGCCCATGTTTTCGCTGTACCATCTCATTATGGCAGCCGTGGTACGCATGTTTGTTATGCGCCCGCAACTGAATCGGTTTATTATGAACGGCAAAGCATTTGCGCGCAGCCGTTTGACCGGTTCGATGGTTGCCAAGCAAAGCATGGCCAAAGACGCGGAAGAATCCTGTATCAAACCGCGTTTTGAAAAAACCGACACGGTGTTCGACGTCTATCGTCGTGTCAGCGAAGTGATGGAAAAAGAAGTCAAGCATATTGAGAACGCCAACGACACCGACATAGCGGCCAAGATCTTAAATAAACTGCCTGCTTGGTTGGTGCGCGCATTTATCAATTTCATTATCTTCATGGATCACCGCGGCTGGATGAACGATTTTATCAACAACCTCAGCCCGTTCCATACGTCGTTCTTTATTACCGACGTCGGCTCCATCGGCATTCAACCCATCTACCACCATATTTACGATTTCGGCACCACCTCGGTGTTCGTGGCAATGGGCAAAAAAATGACCGTGCCGGTCGTACAAAGCGACGGTACTATCGTTCCCAAACGCGTCATTCGCTTAAAATTCGTGTTGGACGAACGCATTTGCGACGGCCATTATTATGCGGAATCCTTCCGCACCTTCCGTCGTTTGCTCAAGCATCCCGAAATGCTGGAAGTTCCCCCCACCGAATTCCCCGAAGACGATTGGATCTAAATATAAAACAAGCGGCAGAGAAGATCACTCTTCTCTGCCGCATTTTTTATGGCATTCTTTAGCGTAGGGACAACCGACGCAGCGTTTTCCGCGTTTTTTGGTGTGAACAAGGTAGCACGCGATCCCGATTACCATTGCCAACAGGATCGCCGCGATTATCCAATTTTCCATTATTACCCCCGCTTTCTGCGGCGGGTACGCGCGACCAACGCCGCCACGATACCGACGATCATGGTAACCACGGCCAAACCGCCCAACGCACCACCGATGTGGAGCGTACCACCCGTCAGTAACGTGCCAAGGGTGTACACCAAACACGCCGCGGTATAGCCGACACCCAGTTGAAGACCGATGCCGCCCCACAACCATTTCGCACTTTTCATTTCCGCATTCATGGCACCGATCGCCGCAAAACACGGCGGTGAAAACAGGTTAAAGACCAAATACGCCATCGCGGCGGTTTTAGTGATCGCCATGATTCCCGCCACCTCGGCACCCGCACCTTCCATCAGCGCGAGTTCTTCGGTGTCAATCAGATTTTCCAAGCCAACGAAGCATACCGCCAACGTGCCGACCACGTTTTCTTTGGCAATAAAGCCCGTAATGGTAGCGGCCGCTAATTGCCAAGAAAGCACACCTAACACCGGGAACAGCACGTAGGCGAACGGCGATGCGATGGAGGCCAAGATCGATTGATCGGTGCTTGACGCGACCGTGAAGTTCCACGTAAACGTCTGCATCAGTTGTACCGCCATATTGCACAACAAAATAATGGTGGCGGCTTTCACAATATACGACCATCCGCGCGCACACATAGATGTAAAAGCGTTCCACAGCGACGGGCGCGTATACGCCGGCAACTCAATGATAAAAAACGCCTTACGCACTTTGGCACCGGTAACGGCATTGATCAGCAACGCCCCGACAAAAATCAGCGCGATTCCCGCAAAATACATCAGCGCACTCACCCACCACGCATCCTCAAAGAATGCGCCGGCAAACAGCGCAATGACAGGGATTTTTGCACCGCACGGCATAAAGGG
>JAZOQQ010000034.1:0-4269 GCA_045656165.1 Acutalibacteraceae bacterium | reverse complement strand
GCAAAAGAGAGAAATTAATATGCGTTACTATAAAAATAGATGTTCCCCTTTATCTGTTCGGTATAAAAAGTATTGTAGTTTACTGTGCCTTCAAAGCCACTTCCTTTAGGTTGCATAGTATCACGATAACACACGATATCTAAGTTACAATCTACGCCAACAGGTATATTTTCTTCGGTGTAATAAAATCCGTAATCCTGAGAAGATGGCGCAATACCTGCCCCCTTGCAATAAACCAAAACATATCCATCTACAATCTTAACCTGTGTAATACCGTCAATCGCAAGAAGTGCATCAACATCCTTGTCTTCACAAGCGGCTATGATTTCATCGTAATTTTTCTCGACTATATCAAAAATATCTTTTTTAGATTCCTTTGTACCACAACCGGACAAAGCAAAAATAAATACAACGACCAGCATAAATGCTAATATTCGTTTCATTTGGAAACACCTCCTATTTTTATTATAATGATTTATAGATAAATTTTAATAGTAATAG
Source organism: Acutalibacteraceae bacterium (assembly GCA_045656165.1). GTDB lineage: Bacteria > Bacillota > Clostridia > Oscillospirales > Acutalibacteraceae > RGIG3009. Next base: position 3,768 of record JAZOQQ010000034.1, on the reverse strand, counting down.
AAAAATTCGCCCGAATTTCTTCAGGCGGATAATTTCACTTTATAAACCTAATTACTTATCCCTTAATTGCAGCCTGAGTGCAATAAGTCGGGCGATAGTCGTTCAAAATTTTACTGTCCTCAACAGTATAACTCGTATCGGCCCTTTTTTATTTTTTAATTTTGATATTTAATGTCTTCGTGGTGTATCAGAGGGTAAGAAACCAAACGAGTGGAATCCAAGTCTTCACGGTGCATATCCACGGCGGTAATGCGGCGATTATCATAGGTTGTATAATAATAAACCCCGCTTTGTGCATTACAGCAAGAGGTGTACAACGTGATCTCATAACGATCATCGCCGAGTTTGCATGCCCCTCTCACCTGCTCGACCGTACCGAGTAAATGGAAAAACTGACTAACACTTTCCGCTTCACCGTTCCCTGACAAGGCGTGTGCACGCATAAAAGACGCGCGTACGAACCGCGAGGGCGATGACAAGTCACCCGGTAAACCGACCGCACCAAGGCCACGGCTAAAAGCGATATCGTCAACAGTAGGTGTTGGAGGGTCCTCGTTAGACAACTGATCAAACGTATGATAGTGGTGCAGTTGATGCGGGAACGGCGGGTTATTGGTAAGCACGCCCACGGGATTATCGTATACAGCCAATCCTTCTTTGGTGCTTTCTACCGTGATACATGCCGTTTGATCCGCAATAATCCAGTGAAGTTGTGACACAGGATAGCGGCACGAGAAAGGGGTATCGGTCAGCGTAAGGACCGATAATGCTTGCTTAACTTCGCTGACGGTGGCATATTGAGAAAGTACCCATGGTATGAATTCATACTGTGCCACCGACGTACCGTCGGCGTGTGAGGCGTATACGGCATTGCCCACAAAATTTAAGCCCGCCATGCCAAGTCCTTTTTCGTTAACGGCATCGTAATACAACGGATAACCGTCAGCGACATGCGCCATACCAATCACAGCGTAATGTTCGTTTAAAACACCGCCATGGCGAAAGGCAAGCGAAAACCGACGCGGCATAATCGTCACGGTCTCGCCGTAGGAAAAATCATAATCCAACGTACGGCCGAAATAAAACGCGTCGGTTTGATAGGTTAAAGCGGTACACATATCTTTCGTCCTCTCTTGAAACACTGGCGATTAGTATACCACGAAAATCGATTAAATTTCTTTCGAAATTGTAAACATTTCAGGATGTTTATTAAGGTCCGTAAAGGCACGGGCGTACACACGCATGGCGCGAAGCAAGCGGTCTACCGAAGCCGCTTCATCAATCCCGTGAGCACCACCTCGTCCCTTCGGAAAATCAGCGGGCGGCACGTTGGCATCCGTGCCGTAAGGATAGGCATTCGGCAAACGATGTGCATAGGTGCCGCCTCCCAGCGTGTGCGGTTCGGCATGATCACCCGTCACAGCATTGGCCGCCTTGCAAAGCAATTGAACCGTTTGGCCGTTAGGATCGTGCATATAGGGATCCACACCGCGCTTCAAGCTACCGATCTCGCAACCGAACGAAGCCGCCGTCTTTCCGATACGCTCCACGATTTGTTCGCAGGTAATACCAACCGGATAACGAACGTTGATCGTAATCGAGGGATAGCCGTCAACCGTTTCAACACTTTTGCTATATACCGTTAACTTACCGAGTGCGCGATCTTGTGTAGCGATACCCAGCCACTCACCGTAAACATCCAACGAAATCCGGCGGAATAATTCCAAAACAACGCGATCGTGTTCCGATACCGTTTCTTGTGCCAACAAGGTTTCACTAATGCGCGTAATCATGTTGCCGTTGGGATCCGGATGGGATGCGTGGATCGGCGGCGTATGCGCGGCAAATTCCGTGCCGTCTGCCAACACCGCTACGGCGCTGCCGGGGGAATCTGCCGCCCCTGCCGTGAGTTGCAACGACGTCAAAGGCGTTGCTGCGCGCAACGTGAGCGTTAAGCCACCTTTACCGCCGTAGCCGACCGCAAAACCATCATCGGGGACCAGCGATAAAGCGGGCGGTGTACAAGTCTTCAGAAACGCGATCACATCGCTCATACCGGTTTCTTCACAATCACCGATATACAAAGCCGGATTAAAAGACAACTCACTTTGTTGGTACAAACGCAACAGGTGGTACATAGCCGCCAGTTGTCCTTTATTGTCGGTGGCTCCGCGTCCGATAATACAACCGTCGTATTCATACGCATCGTACGGATCATGGCTCCAGCCATCGCCCGCAGGCACCACGTCGGCGTGTACCCAAATACCCAAATCGGGTTGACCTTCTTTAAGGGCAACACTAATCACGCCGCAACCGTAATCGGTAACAAAAAAGCCATCGCGCCGTGCCATTTCCATCACGATCTCTTGCACCGCGCGTGCGCCGCTTTTATTATCGCTTCGTACATTAACCAGGCGAATGGTGTCGGCTACTACTTGCGCGCGTACGTTTTCAATTTGTTGATCTGTTATCATAAAACCACCTTGATATATTCACCGCACCGGAAAATAAATGAAAGAATCACCGACAGCACAAACTGTTATCATGGATTATTCTCTCCGGCCTTGTAAAATATTCGCCTTTTTCCAAAAAGCAAAACAAAGCGATCGGATTCCGCCGACCGCTTTGCAATTGAGATTACAGTTTTGAGAAGCCGTGACAGTTAACCAACGCATCTACCTTCTGCCCTGCCTTGCACATAGGGCATTCGTGCGAGGGATAGCACTGATAATCCGGCAAGTCGTTTGGATCAAACACCGAACGAACCGGCAAGCCGCGACATTCTTTGGCGGTGGAGAAGATTGCAGAAACACCGGAAACGGTGCCTCCGTAATATTGCACGGCGTCGATCGCGGCTTCTACCGTTTTACCGGACGCTACCGAAACCGCTAAAATCATGACATGCTTGCCCGCAATCATCGGCACAATGTTGTCACGGAACATAAGTTGGTTGCCGCTGGTAGTTTCCGGCGTAACGACGTAAATGGATTTATGCGCATTCATGTTGATAATGTCCGCTTTGGAAAGTGCATCCGCTAAGCAGGCGCCGATAACTTCCGTGCCATCCAAGCACAGGATCGTGTCCACCACGGTATCAGCGTAATAATACGAACTGAGTTCTTCCGCAACCGCTCTGGCTTCTGACATACGGGCCTTTTGCGCTACGACGTCAATGTAGTAATTGCTGTGGCAGTTACCGGTTGCAAAATGACCCAAGGCCACACGCAAGAACAGGTTGTTGCGCTTGGTAGCGTATTTCATGGTGTGTAAGGTAGGCATGGACACATCCCCTTTCAAAGTTCTTTTTTTCATTTTACACGATTTTATAGGTCTGCGCAAGAGAAAAAGCAAAAAAACACCGCTCTCGCGGTGTTTTTTCTTTTATTTCCCTTCTTGATAATCCGGCATGCCCCATGAATACATACCGGCAAGCGCGATACCGAACGGATACGCACTTTCGGGGAACGGGAACCATGCCGAGGTGATCATGCCGGTACTGCCCGTTGCCATTGTGCGTTCGGCAAACGTGCGAATGTTTGCCGTAAAGCGTGCTTGGTTGGGGGCCGCCAAGTAATTGTCGGTATTGCCGAGACTGGTCGGCATGGCGATGACTTTAAAGCCCTGATCTTGATAATATTCAATATATGGGAATGCTTTGACGTATTTCGGGAACAAGTCTCCGAGATACGGGCGGTAGCGTTCCAAGTATTCGGGATTCAAACCACCGTTTTCTAAGTCGGCCGGTTTGCCAAGTCGGATCGTAGCCAT
>JAZOQQ010000033.1:0-4095 GCA_045656165.1 Acutalibacteraceae bacterium | reverse complement strand
CCAACTTTTTGTACAAAACGACTTTCAGACAGCATAATAAAACCCCTCAAGGCATCAACTTTGAGGGGGGGTGTGTTTCAACTCACTGATCAGCGTAAACGCCAGAATCATCGCACCGCCGACGATTTGCCACACCGTCATGGGTTCAGCGAGCAGGGTGGCGGAAAGCAACACCGCTGTGAGCGGGTCGATATAACTGAGTATCGCGATCTTTTGGCCGGGTAAGGCGCGCATCGCAGAAAAGTACAAGCAATACGTAACACCGGTATGTACCACACCCAAAACAGCAAGTGCTATCCACCCGCTACCCGAAAGTGTGCCGAGCGAGATGCCGTTGGTACACAGCACGTACGGTAACAGCACCACAATAGCCGCCGCAAATTGCCAAAACGTGCGTTGGATACCGGCAACATCTTTGATCGCTTTATTCAGCAAGATCACCGTCGCATACAACACCGCCGCACCCAGTCCGAAAGCAATACCGATCAGGTGGCGATCGTTTCCGCTCTCTTCCGGCGTACCCAACACCACCATCACCAAACCGACGGTGGATAGTACAAAGCACAACACTTGTTTGAGCGCCATGCGCTCACGGAACAAGATCGGACTCAGCGCCATGACCAAAACGGGGGCAAAGTAGTAACTCAGCGTAGCAACCGACACCGTGGTGTAACGGTAAGATTCAAACAATAAAATCCAGTTAAAGCCCATCGCCGCACCCGACAACAACAACAGCGGTAACGCGCGGCGCACCGAGGCAATACCAAAGCCCTGACGAGTCACTAATAAAAATGCCGCGAGCAGTATCGTGGCGATGATCGCGCGATAGAGTGCGACTTCGCCGGACGGCAACGGAATATATCGCACAAACAAACCGATTGTGCCAAAAATCGCCATAGCGGCAATCAGCATAACCGTCGGTTTGGCAGATGATTTGTTCATGCGATCACCCCTTTCGTGTTGTTGTTATATGCCTGAACGCCCCTACAGTATACCATATCTTATTTAGCGTTTTCAACCTATAAAAAATGAAAAAAGGGATGAGTTTCGCAGCACTCATCCCTTTTTACTTGTTGGACTTTTCTGTAAACGACTCAATCGCGTTTGTATTCCCAATCAATGAACGCATCCATATCCATCACACCGGTGGAGATGCACAGGAGTTTGTCGTTATATTGATCGACCGTGGCGCAGGTGGTATAGAGCATCGCAAGCAGAAGCTCGTCGTCCAGACGGCTGTTGCGGAAGCTCTGGGTCATACGGTAACGGATCTCGCCGTCTGACAGGTCGTAATCAAACGATCCGCTGGTCATGCCGTAGTTGGCCATCGCCACCGCCATGGCACCGTCCACACGCTTGTCTTCTGCCATCTTAAAAGGCAACGGCGAAAACAGGGTTATCACATAACGATCGGCATCTACCAAAATGTACATATCCATATTCAGCGACTTGCCGCGAGCGCCGCATGTGATGGTCAGTTTATCGTCGTGGCGATTGTAGTGCCAGCCTTCTTTCTCCAGCACAGCACAAAATTGCTCGTAAATTTTCTTGGCTTGGACTAACTTATCGTCCATAGCATTCTCCCCCTTGCCTTGTGGTCATTCTCCCAACAACAACTTGCCGGCTTATTCCCACTCGCTCCCGAAAAACATAACTTAAACAATTTTGCTTTGGTATTTTCGCTTGTGGGATTTACATTATCTGTATTATCCATAAGATATGGACTGTTAGATTTTTCGTTGCCATCGTGCTGCCACGCTGACAAGAACATTATATACAAACGAATATGGTTTTTCAATTGTTTTTGAAAAATTTAATATGGCTTCTATTCAACAAATCAGAATATATTATTATCTATTTAGACCTTTACTAACTTTTTTCTTTAGAATTAACAATCCCAAAACAAGCACCACCGGAAATACCGTTGCGGCAAGCAAGCCCATTTTAAGATTGCCACCTGCCATTTCGGAACATTTGCCCACCATTGTCGGGCCAACGGCAGCGCCCAAATCACCGGCCAATGCTAAAAAAGCAAACATAGCCGTACCGCCTTTGGGGCATTTCTGCGATGAAATACTGATGGTTCCCGGCCACATGATACCCACCGTTAATCCGCAAAGGGCGCACCCTGCCAACCCTAACGCGGAAGAAGACGACAGCGATGCCAGTAAGTAACAACCCGCACACAGCGCCGCACAAATCATCATCGTCTTGGGGAGGTTGAGTTTTTCGCTCATTTTTCCGTACACCATACGCGATACGCCCATAAATAACGCAAACATGCAGGGACCTGCTAAATCACCTATGGTTTTGGAAACACCAAGTGCCGCTTCCGTAAAGGCGGAGGTCCATTGTGTCATGGTTGCTTCCGACGCGCCGGCACATATCATTAAAAGGATCATCAGCCAAAACACCGGCACTCCCAGCAACTGCCGAATGCCCATACTCTTGCCGTCTTCCACCAGTCGTTCAATGGGGCAGTTAATAAAATTAAAAGCGTTATACAACGGAACCAACGCCCAAATACAAGCGAGTATTTTCCAGTTTTCGATACCGAACAACGCGAAGAAAACAGTTGAACCCAAAATCACGCCAACGGAACCCCAGCAGAAAAATGAGTGTACAAGACTCATGACACCGTCTTTATTGTCAAAAGGGCACGCTTCAACAATCGGGCTTACCAACACCTCAATAAGGCCACTGCCTACGGCAAAACAAACAACCGAAAGCAAAATCCCGACAAACGGGTTCGGCATAATTTCCGGCAGAACAGCCATTAGGACAAGCCCAAGCGAAGACAACACCTGCGACGAAACGACGCAAATACGATACCCAATTTTATCGGCGAATTTGGTGGCTACCAAGTCTATCAATAATTGTGTAAAATAAAAAACGAACGGAATAAGCGCTATTTTTTCAAGTGAAATTCCGTAAACGCCTTTAAACGTTAAGAATAGCAACGGCGCAAAATTCGACGATATCGCTTGCGTAACAAAGCCAAGATAACAAGCAATTAGTGTTTTTTTGTAATTTTTTTGTTTGGCCAAGATGATCTTCTCCTGTTATAACACCGTTTGCCGGATTCCCCAAGCAAATCATACTCCAAGAATACCGCAAACATGCCGCAAAGTCAAGAAGTTGCAAGGTGCACAAGAAGACGATCGGCACGACCCGCGGGAATAATATAAGACAAGAAAATTACCCGATAGACATAAAAATATCAGCCCCTGCTCAATAGGTAGCAGGGGCTGTATTCGTTATTAAGCTTTTTTCTTTCTGCTTAAGGTTTCTAAAACTACTATGCAGGTAGCGCTGAGTACAGCCAAGAGCCACCACCAAGAGAGGTTTGTGTTATCTCCCGTTTGGGGTGTGGACGGCTTCTGGACGGTTACAGCCTCGGTGGGTGCAAGGGTGCCTTTTTCCTCGTTCAGTACCAGATGCAGCTCCACGCCTGCGCCGTTTTGGTCAACGGACACGGTGTAAGTGCCGTCTTCCAGCAATACAACATCGGCTTTGTTGTCCTTTTTCAGTTCAAAGGACAAATAGCCGATAACCTTGCTGTCACGGAGTGCCGTCAGCGAGTGTTTGCCCGGCTCCACATCGGTAAAGACAAAGTTGCCGCTACTATTGGTCTTGGTGGTTTTCAATGTAGAACGCAGTTCCAAATCCACTTCAGCCAAAGGCTGACCGTTCAGCGTAACCTTTCCTTTTACGGTGTAGGTATCCTTTGGTGCTATCGGTTCATCCTCGGTGATAACGGTAATCACCTTATCCTCATAAACAGCGTCAAGGTCAAGATAGCCGCCGTGAAGCTCTGCGGTCACGTCCACATCATTCAGCATAACCGTCTTAATGACCTTGCCGCTTTCGGCTCGGATCAATAATCTCGGTGTGCTGAGTCTTTCTACCGTAAATTCCTCACCGCTGACACCCTCATAAAATACCCGGGCTGCATCAGCCGTAACGGTGATTTTGTGGCTGTCGGGAACGGTAACAGAGATTACGGTGTTTGTTTCCGCGGCTTCCGACTCTGCGGCAAAGGCGGTCACACCACACGTACATAGTAGTAAGAAGCATAACAGCACCGCTGTTAAT
>JAZOQQ010000032.1:0-2849 GCA_045656165.1 Acutalibacteraceae bacterium | reverse complement strand
TGGCAAACACCCTCATTCGTGGTGATGATAAAGCAAAACCCGCACATTTCCTAGACGAACGTTTGCTGTCGACACCGTCGGTTGCCGCCGCTGAGTGCAACAACTTGACGGCGAAAATGGCGAAACTGGCGCAAAATACGCTGTTCTCTTCCATTGATATGATCGGTAATTACGTGCAAAAGCAGGCGGATGATATCCGCGAGGCGGAAGATTATCTTGATCGCTATGAGGATGAACTGGGCACGTATTTGGTGAAACTTTCCGGTAAAGAGTTGTCGGATGCCGACAGCCATCGCGTTTCCAAATTGTTGCATACCATTGGTGATTTTGAGCGTTTGGGTGACCACGCTCTTAACCTGTTGGATGGCGCTCAAGAGATGCGCGACAAAAACATCACCTTTTCGGGCGATGCGAAGCGTGAACTTGGTGTGCTGACGGCCGCTATTCGCGATATTATGGAACGTACGGTACAGGCATTCGTGAATGACGATGTTGAACTTGCCAAGCAGGTTGAACCGCTTGAACAGATCATTGATCTGCTCAGTAATGATATCAAAGCTCGTCACATTGAACGTTTGCGTGCCGGTCAATGCACCATCGAACTTGGCTTTATTTTATCGGATATGCTCAACAACTACGAACGCATTTCCGACCATTGCTCGAACATTGCCGTTACGATCATTGAACTGGGTCATAACAGTTTCCAAACGCACGAATATCTTAATGCTGTCAAGACCGGTGACGAAGAATTCAAAAAACTCTTCACGGCATATCAAGCACAATACACGTTATAATCCAAAAGCCCTGCACCTCGGTGCAGGGCTTTTTTTATTACCGATTGAGCAGATAAAATCCCAAATTGAGATAGGTTGCAAAACTGATCCAAAGCAAATACGGTACCAACAACCAAAACGCCGGTTTGTCGATGGGGTAAAACGCCACCATCGTCAGTACCACCAGCGCGATGAGAAACAGCAACCAAAAGAATGCGAACAGGCGCCATTCCAAACGGAAAAACAACAGCGGCCACAGTACGTTGACGATGACTTGAATGAGATACAGGCGCAAAGCGCGTCCGCGGTCCATATCGTTGCTCATAAATACGCGGTAGGCGGCGATTGCCATGAGAGCATATAAAATTGACCACACGACAGGAAACAACCAGGCGGGTGGCGCAAGAGGCGGTTGGTTGAGCGCTTCCATGTTAAAGCCACCGCCGAGCAGGGCGCCGATGCCTGCGAGTATAAAGGTGTATCCCAAAAAGAACAATAACACTTTCCAATCTATTTTGGCACGAGTCATACCATCATCTCCTCAGCATTATGGTATGCAGTTCGTCACAAAAATATGAGCCGTCGCTTTGTTCGACGGCTCATACGTTATAAAGAGGCAAGAATATAGTTAAGGATGTTGAGTATGGTTGTTAACGCGATTTGCGGTAGAATGGCCAAGAAGAAGGAAACACCGCCACCGGTGAACAGACCGGAGGATTCCGGCAACAAGGTCGGCTGTTGCATCCGTTTACGTGCTTTACGCAGTACGGTGCGCATATACAGATAATTGCCGAACAGCGCGAGAAGAACGTGTATTGCGACAGTCAGGAACGTAACCGTCGCTAAAATACCGTACCATAGCATGGCTTGTTGATTATCCAAGAAAAGTTGTGGCCGCAACAACAGCTCTTCCACCGTGGCAACGCCGCACGCTTGCAAAAACTGCGGCATGACAAATACTTGGCTAAACAAACTGATCAACGTGAGCACCAGAAAAGCGATCAAACCGAGCCATACGTTTTTACGATACAAAAGCCAATGACTTTCCAGCAAAAACGCCGACCAGTTCCACGACACTTTGCTGTCTTCGTTTGCCATTTTCATAAAACGGGGGAGATAGTACGCTGTGTTCGGCCCGACGATCTCCGCAATGACTTTGACCGGCACGCCCTCGATTGCCGCGTCTTGCGGCACACCGCCGTACGGATCGGCCTGCATAGGCGGTGTAAACGGCGGGGTGAATGGCGGGGTGTAATGATTCACGGGCGGACGCTCGTGTACAGGGGGTGCCGACCATTCGGGGGATTTCAGTTCCAGACCGCAATGCGCACAAAATTCCGCAAATTCAGGATTGCGATAACCGCATCGCAAACACGTTTTCAAACGGCTTTCGGTTTGTTCGGTCGGGACATCATCCCAGCGCTGATCGGTGCCGTGCAGGTTTTCAAAGTGGCAATGCCCCTCCTGTTTCCAGCAAGCGCGATGATGCGGAGCGCCGCATTCGGGACACGTGACGATATCGTCCTGTTCACCGAAAAAACGACCGCACACAGGGCAGGTTTGCCCTTCGTAAAAAAACATAACGTTCTCACACTTTCAAAATCAGAATTTCTTTTATTGTACCGCATTCTTTTGGTTTTGGCAACCGTATCGGCCATCGTTTATAAAATTTTTACAGATGAATGTTTCGTTGACAAACTTTTTACATTTTAGTATAATGGCTATGTATGTTGGGAGGAATGCATATGAAGCGCATGTTAACCTGCTTGTTGGTACTGGCTGTATGTGCCGCCTTGTTACTTAGCTGCGGTGTTTTTACCGTGGCGGAAGGAAGTGGGTATATGGATGAAAAGGCCCTGGTGATCGGCACCTCTTTTAATCCCGATAAAGCCACCGACCCGAATTATGCCTACTGGCGCATTCCCGGTATGATCGTCACGTCACGTGATACCGTTATCACGTATTACGAGGCACGTGCCAATGGCACGGACTATGACGGTATCGATATTATTGCGTTTCGCAGTGAAGACGGTGGTGATACTTTTGGTGATCCCATCGTACTGGCGGCGGGGCGTG
>JAZOQQ010000031.1:0-2238 GCA_045656165.1 Acutalibacteraceae bacterium | reverse complement strand
TGTTCACTATGCTGTGTTAAGTCAAAATCGGTGCGATCGGCAATACCCCACAGCTCGCCCCAACCGAACGGGAACATAAATTCAAAGTCAGTAGTAGCTTTGGAGTAGTGAGACAACTCTTCCTGCTCATGATCGCGCAGTTTGAGGTTTTCGTCTTTCATGCCGAGCGACAGCAGCCACTGATGGCAAAATTCTTTCCAGTAAGCGAACCAATCCAAATCGGTGCCGGGTTTGCAGAAGAATTCCAGTTCCATCTGCTCAAATTCACGGGTACGGAAGGTGAAGTTACCGGGAGTGATCTCGTTGCGGAAACTTTTACCGATCTGCGCTACGCCGAACGGCAATTTCTTGCGCGAAGAGCGCTGGATATTGCTGAAGTTTACAAAAATGCCCTGCGCAGTTTCGGGACGCAGATACAATTCGCTTTTGACATCTTCGGTAACGCCTTGGAACGTCTTAAACATAAGGTTAAAGGTGCGAATATCCGTAAAGTTATGTTCACCGCAATCGGGGCAGCAGATATTCTGCTCGTCGATATACGCTTTCATTTGTTCAAACGACCAACCGGCAGGGTTCACGCCGGTATCTTCGATGAGTTTGTCGGCGCGGTGACGCGTTTTACAGCTCTTGCAATCCATGAGCGGATCGGAGAAGTTGCCGACGTGACCGGAAGCCACCCACACTTGCGGATTCATTAAGATCGCGCTGTCCAAGCCGACGTTGTACGGGCTTTCTTGCACGAATTTTTTCCACCAAGCGCGTTTGACGTTATTTTTAAGTTCAACACCGAGCGGGCCGTAGTCCCACGCATTGGCAAGGCCGCCGTAAATATCCGAGCCGGGATACACAAATCCACGACCTTTGCACAAGGAAACGACCTTTTCCATAGTTTTTTCCGAATTCTTCATACCATTGACCTCCGGTAAACATAATCTTCTCTCTATACTAATATTTTCATCGGAAAAAGTCAACCTTTTTTCCCGTCAAAAATTTACAAACAGGTATAGCATTTTTTGATGTATTGTGTTATAATGAATACAACTATGCAATATCCATCCCAAAAGGAGGAACGAAAGATGGAGAAAACCAAACGCATCGCCCTTGAAAAACTGGCATTGCACATCCGCATGGCGGTTATTGAGGGCACCTACAACGCCAAGAGCGGACATCCCGGCGGCTCCTTGTCGATCGCTGATCTGCTGGCGTATTTGTATTCGGAGGAACTTAACGTGGATCCCGCCCGTCCCGATTGGGCCGACCGTGACCGTTTCGTCTTATCAAAAGGTCACTGCGCACCTGCTTTATACGGTGCATTGGCGCACAAAGGTTTCTTCTCGGTAGAAGAGATCAAATCGCTTCGCCACATCGGCGCTATGTTACAGGGTCACCCCTGCATGACCGAAACTCCCGGTGTAGACATGTCGACCGGCTCGCTTGGCCAAGGTATTTCTGCAGCCGTGGGCATGGCATTAGCCGCCAAATTGGATAACAAAGATTACCGCACGTATGCCGTTCTCGGCGACGGTGAGATTGAAGAAGGTCAGGTTTGGGAAGCGGCGATGTTCGCAGCCCATAAAAAGTTGGACAACCTGTGCATCGTGGTGGATAACAACAACCTGCAAATCGACGGTACGCTGGACGAAGTGACGTCCCCCTACCCCATTCCCGAAAAATTTGCGGCGTTTGGTTTTAACGTAATTGTGATTGACGCGCACGATTTTGATCAGATTGAAGCGGCTTTTGCGGCGGCGCGCGAGTGCAAAGGCAAGCCGACCGCGATCGTTCAAAAATCGGTTAAAGGCAAAGGCGTTTCCTTCATGGAAAACCAAGTGGGCTGGCATGGTTCCGCCCCGAACGCCGAGCAGTATGAACAGGCAATGACAGAACTCAAAGCGGCTCTCGCCGCCGTGGAACAGGAGGGTTAAGCACATGGCTGAGATCATCAAAAAAGCAACCCGCGACGGTTACGGTGCCGCGCTGGTAGAATTAGCGGATGTCTGTCCGGATCTGGTCGTGCTTGACGCCGACCTCGCTGCCGCTACCAAAACGGGCGGTTTCAAAAAAGCTCATCCTGATCGTTTCTTCGACTGCGGTATTGCCGAAGGCAACATGATGGGTATTGCCGCGGGTCTTGCCGCTTCGGGTAAAACGGTATTTGCTTCCTCCTTTGCGATGTTTGCTGCCGGTCGTGCCTTTGAGCAAGTTCGCAACTCCATTGCCTATCCGCATTTGAACGTC
>JAZOQQ010000030.1:0-2311 GCA_045656165.1 Acutalibacteraceae bacterium | reverse complement strand
GACCGCTTGGCCTCCGACTTCCGTCGGTAAATCCGGTGCGTGAAAACACCGCTTGCAGATCGTCCCACACCTGTTCATCAGGACGCTTGTGATCCAGCAGATCGCGCAACACCGCCGTGGCGGCAGCCACGTATTCGGGCCGTTTCATGCGCCCTTCGATTTTCAGTGACGCGATATCCAATGCCACCAGTTCGTCTATGTGTTCATACAGCGACTGGTCTTTCAAACTCAGCGCCGCTTCATCGGGTGCGGGCGTATGCCCGACGGCAAACGGCAGGCGACACGGTTGGGCGCATAAGCCACGGTTACCGCTGCGGCTGCCAAGCATGGCCGACAATTCGCATTGCCCCGAAACCGACATGCACAGCGCACCGTGTACAAACACTTCCAGTTCACAGCCCAGCCCCACGCACGCGGCGATTTCCGCCTTGCTCATTTCGCGGGCAAGTACCACGCGGGTAAAACCCATATCGCGTAATTCGCGCACACCGGCAGGGGTGTGACACGACAACTGCGTAGACGCGTGAAGCGGCATGAGCGGTGCGCGGGCACGGATACGACGAGCCAGCCCCCGATCTTGCAAGATCAGCGCATCCACACCGCAAGCGCACGCGGCGTCGGCAACGGCAAGCGCGTCGTCCAGTTCTTTTTCCAATACTAACGTGTTCAGCGTGACGTACACCTTGACTCCGCGCGCGTGGCAGTACGAAACCGCCGCCATTAAGGACGTATCATCCGCCGCATTCAGCGAGAAATTTTGGGCGTGACGGCGCGCGTTAAAATCACCGACACCCAGATATACCGCATCCGCGCCGGTGCGAACGGCGGCCTGCATGGCTTCAAACGAACCGGCAGGGGCTAACAATTCCGTGTGCGCCATACGTCACACCTCCTTTGCTTCAGCATACCAAATTCGCCACAAAAATGCAAGAGGCATTGACAACAGCTTTTGTGAGGTGTTATACTGATTTTAAACGTATTGTTGCTGAAAGGATGATGAAATCATGGCAAAAAACCGTTACGTCGGTGACTATCCCGTCATCGGTATTCGTCCCACGATTGACGGCCGTCGCGGTCCGCTCAAAGTGCGCGAAAGTTTAGAGGATCAGACCATGGCTATGGCGGAAGCCGCCAAGAAATTGTTTGAAGAGAATTTGTGTTATTCCAACGGCGAACCCGTCAAGGTGGTCATTGCCGACACCACCATCGGCCGCGTCGGCGAATCGGCCGCGTGTGCGGATAAATTCCGCAAAGCCGGTGTGGATATTACGCTGACCGTCACACCTTGCTGGTGCTATGGTTCCGAAACCATGGATATGGATCCGCAGACCATCAAAGGCGTGTGGGGCTTTAACGGAACCGAACGTCCGGGTGCGGTGTACCTCGCTTCGGTTCTTGCTACGCACGCACAAAAAGGGTTGCCCGCGTTCGGCATCTACGGTCACGAAGTGCAAAACCTCGATGAAGTGACCGATATTCCCGCCGACGTGCAGGAAAAACTCTTGCGTTTCGGTCGCGCCGCAGTAGCGGTTGCCACCATGCGCGGTAAATCGTACTTACAGATCGGTTCTATCTGCATGGGTATCGGCGGCTCGATCATTGACTCCGATTTTATTGAATCCTACCTTGGCATGCGCGTGGAATCGGTCGACGAGGTGGAAATCATCCGTCGCATGTCGGAAGAAATCTACGATGCCGACGAAGTGGCTCGTTGCAAAGCGTGGATGAGCGAGCATTGCAAAGAGGGTTGGGATAAAAACCCCGATTTCGTCAAAACGTCGGATGAGAAAAAAGCCGAGCAATGGGATTTCTTGGCCAAGATGTATTGCATCATCAAGGATCTCATGAACGGTAACCAAAATCTGCCCGAAGGTCGCGAGGAGGAAATGGTGGGTCACAACGCCATCGCCGCCGGCTTCCAAGGCCAGCGCCAATGGACCGACTTTTACCCGAACTGCGACTTCCCCGAAGCGTTGCTCAACTCGTCGTTTGACCACAACGGTGCGCGCGAACCGTATATCTTAGCCACCGAAAACGACGTGCTCAACGGTTTGGGCATGTTGTTCGGCAAACTGCTCACCAACCGTGCACAGATGTTTGCCGACGTGCGCACCTATTGGAGCGGCGAAGCCATCAAACGGGTGACGGGTTACGACATCGAGGGTAAGGCGGCGGATGCCAACGGCATTATCCACCTGATCAACTCGGGTGCGTGCTGCTTGGATGCTTGCGGTAACGTGACCGACGAAAACGGCAACGCGGTGATGAAGCCGTGGTATGAGATGACCGAAGCGGATCAAAAGATCGTGAT